>CAZPZP010000271.1:0-5831 GCA_964591025.1 uncultured Chthonomonadaceae bacterium | reverse complement strand
GCCTGTTTTTGAGTCGGGTACGTTCTTGTACCCGACTCTTGCAAGAGGTCTAATGTCCACCTTCGCGGACACTTGGCGGAACGTCACCAAGCGAAACAATTCATTGCATTGCGACCCGTTGCCCTCAAATTGATTCGCACTCCAACAGGAAATTCGCATACTTGGCATGAATTGTGCATCTACCGTACAGTAAAGAGTATGCGCTTCCTGTGGAGATTGCGGGGCGAATTATTGGCTGTCACGTTGCCATGCTCGCAGCCGTTCCAATTCATAGGCAACGATTGTCGCAGGCATATCCGCCGCACGTGCGATCCGGTCAATCACTTTTGCCAAACCGCGCTCGGTCAGATCGTCCGGCTCCTCGGAGTAAAGTTCGTCCATCGCTTCGACGAGGAAGTACAATGCTTCCGTGACATAGCGAGCTTTGATCTGCGGAAAAGTGCGCTGGGGCGTTTCGGTATACATTTGAGTCACGCGATCCGCCAGCGAATCCCACGTATTCTTCTGGCTCGATTCGGCGATTTTACGGATATTGGTCTGTTTCTGCATGGCAGAGACGCGAACGGCGTGCGCTTTGACACCTTCCCATTCGGCGAGGGTTGTGCCGTCGATCAAGCGCACCTGAAGCGAACGTCCGAAAACCTCGTTGACGACCTCCTTAATCGTCGCCAATATGGACGCTTGGGTAATGTGCGAAGAACGATTGAAGTTCAGCGCATCTAAGCCGATAATCAGAGTATCGTTTTCAATCGTGACGGCGTGAGTCAGTTCAATCGCCTCCCAAAACGAGCGATTGCTGACGCGGTCTTTGAGGAGATTGACGCATTGCGCCCAGAGTGCGGACAGTGAAGCGGTGTTCATCGGGAGTATGGCTCCTGTTGGAATAGAGTTCGAGACGAGAAATAAAAAACATAGCGGGCGCGGAAACGGCAAGCCGTCGAGTGTCCGTACAGCAAAGCGGAAGCAGCGCACACCACTGAGAGTATACTGAGTGTGCCGCAACGAGTCAACAAACTCCGAACGATTTACGTCCCGATCAAGAAAATAATTCTTCCCATCGGGCAGGATGATAACGGAACGACAGCAAGAATTGAACCTTAGCGATGCAACCAAGGAGTAAGAGAATGAATAAGCACCAGATGTCTCTGACAATCTTGGCGGGATTAACCCTCCTGCCTTTTGCGGCACTGGCACAGCAGGAAAACGCCGCGCAACCCCCTCCCCCTGCCCGTTCGGTGGAACGCCCGATCCCGATCATCGGTGGTGAGGACTTCGATCCCAATCAGCCGATCAAGCCCTCTTATGTTATCAGTGTCAGTGTTGTTGGCGAACCCGATCCCAGCGGGCAGTATGAGGTCAATGAAGCGGGCAACGTCAGCATTCGCTATGCCGGAATCATGACGCCTGTTATGGTCAAAGGCTTGACGCCCGCGCAAGCGGAAGACGCCATCAAAGTTTTCTTGAAAACTTACGTCAAAAATCCGCAGGTCAAAGTCAGCATTGTGCGCGTGCCGCGCCCCATCGTTTTTGTCAGCGGCGGCATCAAAAATCCCGGTCCGATCCAGATTACACAGGATACCACTCTTGTTGATGTGCTGTCTCGCGCCGAATGGACGGACAACGCCGACCTCACCCAAGTTCGCATCACGCGCAACGAGATGGTGGACAAAGAGATGAAAAGTGTCTCGCAAGTCATCAATTTCGAGAACTATATCAAGATCAAACCCGGTGCCGCGCCCGATGAAAAAGACAATCCGGTTCTGAGAGACAAAGATCGTATTCTTGTCGGATTGAAGAGTCTGCCCGGCAGCGGCATTGTTTCTGTCTTAGGCGAAGTGACCAAGCCGACGCAGAATATCACCTTGCGAAATTCGCCTCCGATGACCGTCCGCGAACTCGTCAACCTTGTCGGCGGAACGACACAAACGGCGAACCGCCGCGCTATCAGCATTCGACGTCCCGGATTTGACCGCCCGTTTATAGTAGATTTGGACAAAGCAGAGCAGGGCGATCTCGTCAACAATATCGAACTCAAACCCGATGACTCCGTTTATGTCGAGCGTTTGGAGAATAACGCTTACATCAATATCAATGGCGGCTTCTTCAAACCCGGCAAGTTCGTCTATGACAAGCGCACGACGTTGACACAGGCGATTATGGAAGCGGGCGGCGTCGCCCCATTCGCCAAAACCAAAGATGGACGTATCATTCGCCATCCCAGCGATGACCCCAAGAGTACAATCATCATCGCGTTCGACTGGAAAAAGATTCAGGACGGCAAGCAGCCGGACATTGAAATGCAGCCCGGCGACTCGATCTGGATGACACCTGGTCAGCCATCCAATAAGCCGTCTATAGATCTCTTCTCGACATTGGGAGCAGTGACCAATCTCGCATGGACATATCAAATCCTGCGCGGCGGCGGCGGCGGCTTCGGTGGCGGAAGATAATAGATCGTTGGATCATTTGGTGATGGGGGTCATTAGGTCGTTGAAAGCTCAGTCTTTACGACTCGCCACTCTCTTGTTAGACAGTGAACGTCCTTTTATAAAAATTCCCCTCTCTCATGAGAGAGGGGAATTTTTGTCGTTATTGGCGGCATTGAGTTTTTGACTCACCTCTTGCCTAAATCCAGCGAAAGGAATTTCTCGTGCAGGTCGCGTTCCGCCGTGCCGTACTTCGCACTCGAAAAGCAGGGGAATTTCGTCCGCAGGACGTCTGTTTTTCAGGCGGGTACGTGATCTCTACCCGAACCCAATGACTTAGGGATTTACGAACAAATAATTCTTCCACTCTCATCGGGCGACTAAAGTCACTGCTAAAAAGGCGTGAAGTCCGCCTTCGCGGACTGGAAGATTTATTTTATCGCGAGTCCCTTAATCACCCAATCACCCACTGGAAAGAGGCAGTATGAAACGGGTTTGTGTGTTTTGTGGATCAAGTCTTGGCAGTCGTCCCGAATATGAGGCGACGGCGCGGCAATTGGGGACGCTTTTGGCGGAGCGTCATATCGGGCTTGTGTACGGTGGGGCGCACGTCGGGCTGATGGGAGCGATTGCAGACGCTGTGCTTGCGGCAGGGGGCGAAGTGATCGGCGTTATTCCTGAGTCGTTGGTTCGGAAGGAGATCGCGCATCAGGGTTTGGGCGATTTGCGCGTTGTCGGTTCGATGCACGAGCGCAAGGCACTGATGGCGGAATTAGGAGACGGTTTTATCGCACTGCCCGGCGGCTGCGGCACATTCGAGGAATTTTTCGAGATCGTGACATGGGCGCAACTCGGAATGCACTCGAAGCCGATTGCCTTGCTCAATATTGCTGGCTATTACGATCCTTTGCTCGCTCTTCTCGACCAATCGATCACGGAAAAATTCGTCAAATTAGAGCATCGGCAACTGGTTCTTGATGCCGCCGATCCTATACAACTTTTGGAGAGGATGGCAACCTATGTGCCGACGATTCGCCCCAAATGGATTGATCGCGATGAAACCTAAACAAGAATTTCTCTTCTCCCATACTTGCGTAGAAGAGGGCTTACCGTAAGACGGCTTCAAGGCGATCCCCCGCATTGAGTCGAACCGCCATCTCGAACGAAAGCGTCATCAACCTGATGGAATAAAAGGCGGAAGGATACTCCGCCTTGTAACCGATAGGATTCTGCCCTAAACTGACGAAGACTGCCCGATCAGTTTCAGGACGGACGGGCGCATTATCGCCAAGACGCCACTGTTTGATGAGAAATTCAGGACGTCCCGCCGCCGGTTTCGTAGAGAGAAACGCTGGAAGCGGAATCAGGCGATCCATACGCAGTGTCGTGGTTCCGCCGCGAGCCGTCGGCTTGTAGTCCAGTTTGCCCCACGCGGACGGCAGAAAGACTGGCGCAGAGAAATTGCGCCATGTCCCCGGAATATCGGGCGCAAGCGTCAAAACCCCATTGATAGCATCCCATTTCATTCCGCTCAATTCGGTGATGAGATTGCTGTCACTGGCGGAAGTAAGGAAGAGAGTAGACTCCGTGAGAAGCCGATCCACCGCCGGAAGACCGAGAATGCGCTCTCCAATAGGCTGAACGTAACGAATCCGAACAGTATAAGACCTCGCGTCTTGCTCATAACGCACTGCTGTCTCGCTGTCTCCCGTTGTCGCCGCCATCCACGCCATTGCCGCATAGACTTGCAGTATCGTTTTACCGAAATTGTCTTGTGGAAGGTTTACTGTTTTCAGTGCCTCTGCACATCGCTTGATTTGCGGATAGAGTGTTTTGAGAAATTCCCGATCCCCTGTCTGCTGAACAAACTGAGTCATTTCGAGAAGAAAAGCCGCGTTCGCGAGGAAAACCTCCAGTGTGCGAGGCGGTTCCGTTGTGTTGGGTGGAGATGGCAGAGCAGGATTTGCATTCGGAACTTCAAGTGACTTTTCCGTATCGCCTAGTGTTATGGGGAGCAAGCCGGAAGGGGCTTGCAGTGCCGCAAACTGCCGCAAATGCTGCGCGGCAAGGCGCGGAAAAAACGCAAGCAACATCGGAAAGATCGCGTGCGACTCCGTGAGGGACGCCGACGTTCCTCCATACGCTTCGGCTTCCGAGAAGAAAACCAATCGCTCATCGCGAGTATAGAGGGTATTGGCGGTCAAGGGAGCGAGCGCGTTGATCACGCGCTTGGCGGCAGGGTGCGGCAAATTCGAGAACACAATGCGGTTTTGCCACTCTTCGGTGAGTGCGTGAAGCGGACGCCATTCCCGCGCCAAATAACGTGCGGTTGTCGCCGCGTCTTCGGCTGCCGCCTGATAATAATGTCCATAATCTCCGCCGATTTGCGAAACGAAATGCGGCGTATGCCACGCGACCACGAATGGCAGATCGAGGCTCTCCTTCGCCCGCAGCGTGAACTTGACGGCGACCACTCCGGCGGGGTGAACCTGCCCCTCTATGCCGACGGGGAAACTGCCCCCGACTGTCCCCTCATTGGCGAACTTGTCCCACCAAGCAGGGTGTTTGTCGAAACTGTTCCAGCCGCCGAAAGTCACCTGTGCCTGACTGCGGGGCGGCAGACAGACCAGAGCCATTTCGCCCGATGCGTTCGCTCGAAACGAGGAGGTAGAAATGGGTGGCGAAATCAAGCGCAGCCCAAAAACTCCTTCGCTGTCGGGCAAATTCTGAACCTTATTGCCGGTTCTGTTGGCGAAGGCGTCGGTGTGTTTCATGCCGCCGACGCCAAGAAAATTTTCCCATGAGAAGGCAATGGCGACTTCGACAGGGCGTTCCGTCGTATTTTTGACATGATACACAAACACGGCACCGGGGCGAGTCGAATTGCGGAGATCGTGAGGGATTAACGGCGAGAATGCCGTCAGTGTCAGCAGGACAGGCGAAGCGAGGCGATAAGAGAGGTTGGCTTGGGGGAACAGCCCCTCATATTCCAAGGCAGAGACGGCGGGGAGACCATAGGCATTGGCGAGGTTGAGGGTGTTCGCCTGCGTTCCGCCCTCATTTTTTGTCCACAGTGCCGCGAAACAGCCGTTCAGTGTGCGAAGGGGAAAAGCGCGGTTATTGGTGAGCGTAGCTTGCCCAAAAGAGCCGTCGGGATGGAGGCGAAACGTTCCGGTTCCGATACCGCCCAAAGGAATACCGCCGGACGCAGGCTGCGCTGTGACAATCGCAGGATTTATCGCCGGTTTTGCTTGTCCCGGCTCGATTTGTGCCGCGCAAAGCAAGACGCTCAAAAAGAAAAAGCTCATAGTGTAGTATACGCTCTGTGTGCGGAAATTTCCTGTAAAAAGTTTTCAATGATTAAACCGTTCCATCGCATTGTCGGGTACTGAAAGTACCCGCCTC
>CAZPZP010000270.1:0-5837 GCA_964591025.1 uncultured Chthonomonadaceae bacterium | reverse complement strand
ATTGAGGATTGATTACTTTACTGATGTTACGCGCACTCCTCCCGACAACGGCGTATTTCGATCTGCGGAATGAGATGAGACTGCGTAACGTGAGTTACTTCATTACTTTGAGCGTTTTTTGTATCAACGATATGGGACTGTCACTGATAACACTGAATAATTTCATAATCAAACTTTGCAGGAGAAATTGTTCGGTGCTTTTCACCTTGATGGGATTATGCAGTGAATTGTAAAAAAGAAAGCCCTCACCACAAGGGATACAGACTGCTACATCGCGTCCTGTCTTTTTTTCGCGCAGCAGTGTCTGTACATTCGCGGTGGCGGACGCAAATTTCCGACACGTTTCCGCGAGATGAGACGTTTTGAGAGTTGCCCCAGTGATAAAGGCGAGATCAGAGTCAGTGACCTCCAACTCGACCGTGCCTTTCTGGCAAGAAACTGCCTCGAATGTGATCACGTCGGAGAACACCGCAGCAAGAGTGTCCGCAGCGCAACAGGAAAAATAAAGACAGCCGCCTTGTTCGACATACTCGCGGACAGCCGCAGGATCGGGATTTACAAAAGTTTGGCAATTCCAAAAAAGTACGTCACAGCCCAGAGATGCCCGCCCCGTTTGATACGGCTTGAAAGCCAATTTCATCGTTTTGAGAATGGTTTCGATATTGCTCTCTCCGCGTGGTGTGCAAAGCAACTGTAATTGACGCAGATAGGTTCTCCCTCCCCACCCTAGCTTTTTGATCCAGTCATCAGAGAGCGCAGTGACCGTCATCGGCAAAACTTCATCGTTGCCCGTCAATCGCGCTTCTACAGTCACAATTCCACTGTGGTCATATCCATAGGTGACTTCGACCGAATTGAGACCATTGAAAACATGGGGAACATTCATAATTTCATATTGTCCTACAGCAAAACATTCGTTCAGATTAAGACTACCTCCCTAGAGCACAGTGACATCGAAAGAATTTTCTGCGGCTTTTTCCGGCGTCGTAAAAACACCATATCCACGGGCATTTTGACAAGGAATCTGTGTATTCTTCGCTATAATGATACTATTATGCAGTTCCTGTCTGTCATCAAAGGAAGCCATTCCTAAAGCGAACGGCGTCACATCTTGAAGTTCGATGGGGCGGCGATCCGCGTTCATTTCCGCAGGGCGTTGATCGAGCTGCGGGAGAGAGCGAGACGCCGCCACTATCGCCGCGCCCTGCGCCACTGCCTCATCCACGCGATCAGCAGCATAAGGCTCCTTGATCTCTTGGGTCAATCGCTCCCGTACCAATCGGTTCCGCGTCGAACCCCCGACCAGCAGAACGCGATCCACCTCTTCGGGACGCAGTTTCGCCTCTTTGAGAACCTGCCGCACTTTAGCAATGGTGCGATCAATCAGCGGCGCAATCAGAGCGTCGAACTCTGCCCGCGTAAATGTCAGTTCCAGCGATGTGCCGAGAATGTCCACCAGCGAAACCTGTGTCTCGCGGCTCTCCGACAGGTCAATTTTGGCTTTCTCTGCCGCTTCTCGCAACGCAGCGCGGGCAGGAAGCATCTCGGCAGGAAGGCTGTCCGGCACATTCGCCGCCCCCAAAACGCCCTTGAGCGGACCGAGATCGCGATCAAGTTTCTGCTCCAATAGATCAGTGAAATGCTCGGCGACAATCACGTCCAAGTCATCGCCCCCAAGATTGAAATCGCCGTCAACCCCAATGACCTCGAACCGATTGCTTCTGACTTGCAAAATCGAAACGTCGAAGGTTCCGCCGCCCAAGTCATAAACGAGCAGAGTTTGGTCGCGTCCCTTGTCGAACCCATACGCCACTGCCGCCGCTGTGGGTTCGGGCAGCAGTTGCAGCACATTGAGTCCTGCGGCGAGACCGGCATCAAGGGTGGCTTGTTTCTGCGCGTTGGTGAAATATGCCGGAACCGTGATCACCGCGTCGGTGACCTTTTCGCCCAAAAATCGTTCTGCCTCCTGCTTGAGTCGGGAGATAATTGCCGCGCTCACATCCACCGGCGAAAATTCCCGATTGCCGAGCGTCCATCGTGTCACGCCGTCGCCAATAAAGCGTTTGGCGGAAATCACCGAATGCACGGGGTCGACAAGATAGCGTTGGCGGGCAACATATCCTACCAGCATCGTTCCATCGGGACGCACCGAGAGAGCGGAGGGCATAGTAGAGCGTCCTTCGACGGGAATCGTTTCGACTTGTCCCCGCCGATACACGCTCACCACCGAGTTTGTGGTTCCTAAATCAATGCCAATCGCATTCGGCACAGGTTTCCCTCTTTTCGAAGTCTACAATGCTTTCGACAACTGAATGCGGAGCGTCGGCAGCCCACCTGCCGCCACCAGCGCATCGGCTTGCGCCAAATCCAACGCTCCCCCGTTTTCCGAGCCATAATCGAGCAGGCTGCGCGGCACACGGGAAACGGGCGGAAACTGAATCGCCGTAAAATGCAGAATGCCGTCGCTGTCCAATTCGAACACCGCTCCGATGGCGATCCACTCGCGTCCAGGTGGAATAACAGGAAGTTCCAGATCGCCGAGCGGAGTGTTCTCTTCGGGGCGAGGACTTTCTCCGCGCAAAACGCTCATAATGACTTTGTCCTGTCCGGGGGCGGCAAATCCTAAAAATCCGCGACGCACCGGATAAGTTGTTTGGCGCGGAATGATCGGCAGGAAATTCAACTTATTGCTTTCTGCGTCCTGCACGTCAATTCCGAGCGAGTGCGCCGTTTTGTCGGTTACCTCCGGCACATTCGAAAGGGCTTCGGGTGTGAACAGACTGGCGGCGACAATGGCGGCTCCGTGTGCGACGGCTTCATCTACGCGCTCGGAGACATACGGCTCTTTGATCGCAGCAGTCAATCGCTCACGTACCAGAACATTCTTTGTCGAGCCGCCAACCATAATCAGGCGGTCAATATCGTCGGGGCGCAAGCGAGCATCCTGAAGCGTGCTGTGGACACAAACGATACTGCGATCAATGAGGGGCGAAATCAGGAAATTGTATTCGTCGCGGGACAATTCGGCGGAAAATGTATGCCCCATAAGATCAGGCAAGTTGATCGTCGCCGAGCGAGCTTGTGCGAGTTCGATTTTGGCAGTTTCGGCTGCCTCTTTCAGTCGCTGGCGGGCTTGCAGGATATTGCGGTCGCGGCTATCGGAATTCATCAGGTCGCGGATACCGGTTTCTTGGGCAAAGCGATTTGCCGCCCACCGCATCACCTCTTGATCCAAGTCGTCGCCGCCCAAATGGGTGTCGCCGCCCACCGCCAGCACATCGAAATTGTTGCCGCGTATCGCCAAAATCGAGACATCGAAGGTGCCGCCGCCGAAGTCGTAAACCATGATCGTCTGGTCGCGTCCCTTATCCAACCCGTAAGCGATAGCGGCTGCCGTGGGTTCAGGAACCAAACGCAGCACGTTCAAGCCTGCTTCCTCACCGGCGCGGCGCGTCGCTTCGCGCTGTGCCTCGTTGAAGTAGGCAGGAATCGTGATCACGGCGTCCCAAATCTCGGTTTTCATCTCGGCGCGTGCCGCTTCCATCAATCGCTGCAAAACATAGGTGGCGACATTGGTGGGAGAGAGCGAGCGTCCGCTCACATTATAATTTTTGCGTGGGTCGCCGATAAATCGCTTGGAGGACGCGATGGTATTCTCAGGGTCAACCATCATGCGGGCTTTCGCCGACTGTCCGACAAGCACGGTTCCGTTATCGCGAAAGCCGACTACCGACGGCATCGTTGATCTGCCATCCACTGAAATCGTCTCGATCTGTCCGCGCCGCACCAGAGAGATGACCGAATTGGTCGTCCCCAAATCGATCCCCACCGCGTATACCATGATTGTATGCCTCGTTTCTGTCCCGCATTCGATTACCACAGATTACATAAGACCGGGTACTTTCAACCTCCGGCACAAGCGTTGCGAGGTTTCGATTATTCCCCAAAATTGGGCGCGACGCGCTTCAACGCCACGCGATGCCGTGCCGCGAACGGAAAGATATGACGCAGGGAAATCGCAAAACCTAAGCCATGTCCCTCACGCCGGATAAAACTGACAACGCCGATCACTTCGCCGTTTTCATTGATCAACGGACCGCCGCTGTTGCCGGGATTGAGCGAACAGTCGGTTTGAATCACCGTCATGCCGCTCAATGTCCGATCCGAACTGCTGACGATTCCCCGCGATACCGTAAAATCCAAGCCGAGCGGATGCCCCAATGCCAGAACCGTCTGCCCCTCACGCACCTGAGATGCATCACCGAAGGCAATAGGCTCGACTTCGGTGGCAGTCTCCATTTGCATCAGTGCCAAGTCGTAGTTCTCATCACGGGCGAGCAGTTTGGCTTGCACATAATCGCCATACGCAGACGCCGCCCACATCTGTTCGCCCTCGACAACATGGCTGCACGTCAAAAAATGTCCCTGCTCCGTGATAAAAAATCCCGTTCCGTTTCCCCCGCCATCGGTGAGGGACAGCACAGCACATTTTGTTTGGGCAATGACCTGTTCCATAGAGGGCATAACGGTTCCTTTAGGCGGCACGCAGCGGCTGCCGGATACGCTCGCTTCCCGGCACTTCGAGTTCGAACCCGTTGGCGTGTGCGGGCAGAGTGAAAGTGACGCGGGCGGGCAGTCCATCGGACAGACGCGCCGCAACTGCGCCGGTATCGTCGTACAAAGTGGCGGACGGCGCAATGATCATCGTCTCATCCACCATTTCGGCAAAGATTTCTGTGACTTCGCGCATATCTTGGGCGATTTTATGATCCCAAATATCCACATCGGTTCCGGTATCCAAATCGTCCAATTCAATCAACTGCTTTTCGTCAATAGCGTTGCCGAGACCAATGAGAATGCACTTAACGGTTCCACGCTCACCGCGCTCGATGCGCTGTGCCAATCCAGTGCAATAGACTTTCACGGCGTCTAAGTCATCCAGTTTGCCGTCTGTCAAAAAGACGAAAAAGGAGTTTCCGGCGTCTTGAAACTGTGTTTCGAACTGGCTTAAAATCGGCAACAGGTGTGTGGCGGAACCAAACTTGATGGTTTGCGGTCCGCCGACTTTCAGCGTGCCGCATTGCGCGGTCTCGATTTTGCCGACGATCTCGAACTCCTGCCCTGTTCCGCACGCCCAATACGCGAGCAGCGTACTGCCCTGTTTGTCCATCGAACCGGAAAGAAACTCCAAAAACTTGCGGGCTTCCGGCTCGACCTGATTCTGCGACGCGACGATAAAGCCGCGTGCAACCGCGTCGGCGTGCGCCTCTTTGGTCATCATCGTCACCATGCAGCCATCGCGATTGACCTGCTTGAAGCCGCCGCTTCGGTAGTATTCGGCGCGGACGTCGGCGGGGATATTGTCCTGAAATCCCCAGCCGTACATAGTTTGCATTGAAGAACTGGCATCGAGCGCAACGGCAGTATGCCAATGTTCCTCGCCCAATCCGCTCAAGCGAATGGTAAATTTGACCTCCTGCTCGCCGGACGGAAGGCGGCGGCAGGAGACTTTGCCGAAAATCGGGTTCAGTTCGTTGCTGGGAACCATCCTATTGTCGCTCATGAGATGCATACTCCTTGTCGGGGCGACCTCCCCCTAACCCCTCCTTCGCAAGGAGGGGGAAATTTGACTCCCTCCCTATGCGAATCCCTAATAAGGCGGGAACGTATTGGCTCCCTCCTCTTCCATAAGGGAGGGTTGGGGAGGGGTTCTTATTGAAGCAACTGGACGATTCGTTCTCCCGCCAACTCTACCACAATCGAAGTGGCAGACGCCGGAACCTCGAACTCCATTCGCTGCGGAATGCCGTCGGCGAATCCTTTAATCTCCTTGCCAC
>CAZPZP010000269.1:0-5861 GCA_964591025.1 uncultured Chthonomonadaceae bacterium | reverse complement strand
GCGATGGAACGATTTAATCATTGAATGTCCCTAACAGTTCAGGGATGTTGGAATTTTCGCTCGAAAACGCTTTGCGGCTCTCTGCTCCACTCTTGAAGGAGAAGGGCAGAGGGCAGTTTTGGCAGTTGACTACAACGCCCATCAACAGTTACTGGCAACGGTAATCACAGACACAGTTTACCTTATTGTGCATACGGTTTTTAGTCTGAGAAACCCCTGCGTTTACGCAGGGGAGTTGCCACGACAGTGTTTCTTCCCAGTTATATCACAGTTCGCCGGGTTTGAGTGTGCCGAGTTCCGTGCCGTCGGGTTGGACACGCAGCTGTCCGAAGCGCAGAATACACGCGGCGGCAGGGGCGCGAATGGGCGTCACAATACCGAGAGTGCGGCGGCGAAAGTCGAGTGCCTCCAAGAGTCCGATGCCGAGCAGTTTGCCGTGCGCGTCCTCCAATCCGATGACGAGATGGCGCAAGCGGGGCGCGACGGTCACCGAAATCGCCTGTGCTTTGAACGGTTCCTGCGCGAGTGCCAGCGCGGGAGATTGAGGCGGAATGGATTGACTGGTCATAATGCCGAGATGTCTGCCGCTCGATTCGGCATAGTACATTTTGCCGAACGATTGGAGGGCTTGAGTCAAAAATTTATGCAAGTGTGCTGCCACGGGAGTGCCGCTGTTGAGCCATGTGCCGATCAGTGCCACGTCGTCGAGGGCGTAGGTATGGAGTTTGGCGTTGGCGAAATACGAGGCAAACCGCATGACGCGCCGCTGATGCCGGAATTTGGGCGGCTTGATTGTAATCACTTCGGGAACGGCGGGCGTATGGATTTGGCAGTCGGAACGGCGGCGCATCGGGGCAATCAGCGACTCGATCTCGCCCCGCCGCTGCAACGCTACTACGTGACGCGGCGCGAATAAATCGAACGTGTGCTGATGCAGTCGCCGCGCTCCGTTGCCTGTCACATAGCCGCACATATCCACGACAAGCGGGAAGCCGTCGGCGTCATCGGCAAGGCGGCGAATGGCGGCAAGATGCTCTAAGAGTAGCCCCGCCGGTGTGTTGCTGCCGACAAACCTCAATCCATGCGGGGCTAAATCGGACAACGCCAAAACAGGAGCCGACGCAAACGCCAAGCCGACACACGTTGGCGGACCAATCTCCGACTGCCCAACATCGCCGTCCAAATAGGCGATTCGTCCATGCCGCTCGACCAAATGATTGACAAGCATTCGCGCAAAAGTCGTTTTGCCCACATCGGTATCGCCAACGATCAGCACGGTTCCGGGACTCGCGCCAATCGCTTCGATGGTAGATTGCCAGACTTCATATTCGGCGGGAATCATCGCTTGAGCCTTTCCACCGACTGAGCGCGTTTAAGCATGGCGGCGGCATCCGCTGTGCCGGAAAGTATGAGCAGTCCGGGGCGGGTTTCGACGCTTTGCAGTTCGACGGGAAACGACAGCGACTTGAGTTCGATTCCGTTGACAAAACGATCTTTGAGAAAGTTGACAAGAAAGCCGGGAATGGGAACGCGGGCAACCGTCGCGCCCTGAGCATCGAAGCCGATCCGCTGCGCCCCTGCAAGTGACAACGCACCCGAAACGGTAAAAGGCACGCCGACACCCAACACTTCCCGCTGAGAGGAGATCGTCACTCGGTTATTGGCTTCCAATGTCACCCGCGTGTTTTTGAGTATCTCCCCTTCCGGCGATTCCCCCGCCAAAAACTCGTCAAGCGTTTTTTTGCTGATCGTCGCCACAAAGCGGGCTGCCCCGACACTGCGAACTTGTTTGCGATCAATATCCACGTCCACATCTTGGAGGTCAAGGCGCAGCGAATCCATCAATAAACCCGACGACAATTCGACATCGAAGCCTTCAACGGCGACTTTGCGGAGTTTGCCGCGCAAGGTTCTGTCCCAGCCGCCATCCACGCGCACCGAGTACTGCCGCGCCGGACCCAAGAGATCAGGCAAGACCGCCTTGACACGCTTTTCTGCCTCGCGATTGACAGGACGGTTACAAGCGGGCAAAATCAGTGTCAAAAGAAGTGGCAAGAATCGAAATAATTTGCGGAACATGGCAATTTAAGTCTGCTTTCTGATGCTTTCGTTAGGGTATTATGTTACACAGAGAATAGGCAAATTCCTGTTTAGCGATTCGATGATTTGAGAAAATGTGATGGATGGTGCCGCGTAATGGAAAACAGTTCGGGGCTGGCGATTGCGGTGATGGTGTCCGGTCAAGGACGCGGTTCCAATATGGCGGCACTGATCGCGGCGTGTGCGGACGGCACGATCCCTGCCAGAGTGGGAGTTGTCATCGGAACGCGCTCTGAGATGCCCGCTATCTTTCGCGCCAAAGAGGCGGGCGTCGCTACGGCGATTGTGTCCCCGCGCAAATATGAAGAGACCCCTGACGGTTACGGCGAAACGCTCCTCGCCCTTCTCCAAAAGCACAACACCGGATTGATCTGTCTTGCGGGCTATATGCGAAAACTTCCCGAACAAGTTACGTCTGTTTTTCGTCATCGTGTGTTGAATGTTCACGCCGCCTTACTGCCGCTTTTTGGCGGTCAAGGGATGTATGGCGAAAATGTTCATCGGGCGGTGTTGGAAAGCGGAATGAAAGTGACGGGTTGTACCGTACATTTCGTAGACGAGCAATATGACACCGGCGCGATCATCGTTCAGCGGGTAGTGTCTATTGCCGAGGACGACACGCCACAAACTCTGGCGGCGCGGGTGATTGCGGAAGAGCATCGGGCGTATGTCGAGGCGGTGCGTCTGTTCGCACAGGGGCGATTGTCCATCGAAGGGCATCGGGTGCGAATTTTGCCGGAATAAAAAGCGACATTCTATAAATTTTGGGAAAGAGAAACGAATGCAAAAAAACAACTGGGTTCCTGCCAGCATTTTGGCGGTGGCGTTGTTGGCGGGCGGCGGCGTGATATTCAGTCGAGCGGAGGGTGGCAAAGAAGCCCGCGTTGGTATGGACGCCGTCGCTTCGGTAGACATGGAGAAGATTTTTGCGGCTTCGGACGCGCCCGTCACGCTTGCCAATGCGTCGCTGACTTATGAGCGTCAGGCGACGGAACAGATTCGAGCCATTGCCAGCGTTCCTTATCTTAGCCCGGAAGAGGTGACGGAGTTCGCAGGAATTATCGCCGTCGTCGCACAAACCGAAGCACAGAAGACACGGGCAAAAGAGCTCAAAGCACTCTCAGACTCGCGCTACAAACAGGTACAAGTCCTTTCTGCCAAAAAGGGATTGATGCCAGATGAACAGAAATTCCTGACCGATATGGCGCAGCGCGAGCGTGGTCTACAGCAGGCACTACCGCGCATTCAGCAGGATTTGCAGGGCAGCGAAGCACAAATCCTGCAAAATATGCGCCGCCAGCAGATGGAAAAATTAGGCGAAATGGTCAAAAAAATCGCCACAGACAAAGGCTTTACCCATGTCTTCGATTCGAGCAGTCTGGTCTATTCAGTCAACGACGTGACAGCGGCAGTGCTTCAGAAAATGCCCAAACCCGGCAAAAACTGACTATTGAAAACGTATGTGGCGCGGTTTTCTACTGTGGTTTCCTCTCCGCGTTATTCTCCGTATGCGCTGTTCCGGCATTTCGGAAAACTGAGGTGAAAATATGTGGACGGTACAACAGGCGCAAGGTGTTCTCAAAAAACAGAAAAGCCACCTTATCAAAAGCTGGCAAGAGGATGTGCATTTGCGCCTCTGGCATTTGGAAGTCGCACTGTTTGCGAAGCGCGGAGCGGCGACGCTTTGTGCCGAAACCTTGGTGTCACTCCTCAGTGACAGCACAACACTTGAAGGGGTTTATCCCCCCACCCGCTTTTCGCTGTTCGAGACGATGGTCGCATTCGATACCTCGGTCTCTTCGATACGCCCGCTGTCCACTTCCGAAATTCCGCTCCAAAGTCAAGATACCGAAGTGAATCGCGCCTATGCGACGTGTGCGCGGGATTGGGTTGATCTGCCCGTCTCATGGATCGACTTGCGAACGATTTTAGAGTGTTTCAATCAGCAGATTTTGGCGACGTTGGAGAAAGAAAACGCGGACGCCGAAACCCTCAGCGTATTCAACGGCATCGTGTCGCATCTCATTTGTGCGGTTGCCGGACTTCGCGCCCATCGTGCCGAGCGTGAACTGGACGCCCAACGCGAAGAGATTATCGCGACACAGCATTTGGCGACGCGCTTTCTCGGCAATGCCTCGCATGAACTTCGCACGCCGCTGACCGCCATTCTTGGATTTGCGGAATTGCTTCTCGAAGGACATTTCGGCGAATTGCCGATAACACAGCAAACGGCACTCTCTCATATCCACAATTCCGCACAAAACCTACACGAAATCATCAATAATCTGCTCGATTTGCTTCATATTCGCACCGGCAAACTCACGCCGCACTATCGCTCGATTCCGCTTGCTGCACTGCTCGAAAATCTGTATCAAATTCTACTCCCATTGTCACAGCGCAAGGAAGTCACTTTCGATCTCGACATAGATAAAGATGTCGGGGCGATTGAAGCGGATGAGAACATTGTTCGTCATATCGTGTATCATATTTTAGCAAGTTCGTTGCGGGCGACGCCCAAAGGCGGGCAGGTGCGGCTTTCGGCACGGCGCGATACCGATCAGGTCTGTATTGTCATGGAGGACACGGCTCTACATTTGCCGGAAGAGGCTCTTGCCAATATGATGAATCCGTTTCCGCGCTTGGAGAATTCGCCCTTGCGAGGCTATGAGGGCTGGGAGGTCGGCTTGCCGCTGGTCATGCGCTATGTTGATCTGCACGGCGGCAATCTCGAACTGAAGAGCCTACCGGAAACCGGAACAGTGTTCCTTGTGTACCTGCCAATCAAACCGCGTACCCATCACTGAAAGCAGAGATTTAAGAGAGATCAGCCAAAAGAATTGTTGCTATCCAAATCTCGTTGCTGGGTGCGTTCCGCCGTATCATGCTTCGTACTTCCAATCTCTCATGTCTCTACGAGGAACTTATAAATGACAATTTTGACACTACAAGAAGAGTTCGCTTATTACCACTGGGCGAATGCGCGGCTCTGTACGATGCTCCACAACGCTTTTGGCGCGGCTCAGAATCTGCATAAGTCGTATTCGCGGCAGGTTCAGGCGATTCATGAGGCGGCGGTTCATATCGTCGGGGCGGAACAGGTTTGGCGATTGCGGATCGAAGGCGTCTCGCCCGATTCGATGCTGTCTGCCGCCGACTATCCCAACGTACCGGAAATCCAAAAGCTCTATGAGACAGAAAAAGTAAAAACGCAAGAATTGCTCAATACGCTCCAGACCGAAGATGACCTGAACCGAATCGTCATGGCAACCAGCACCGTAGGAGAGGCGCGGGTTTTTCCTCTGCGCGTTCTCCTGCATCATATCGTCAACCATGCCTCGTACCATCGCGGGCAGATCACGGCGTATCTTATCGCTCTCAGACATGAAGAACACATTATTCCCACCGACTTCACGACATTTTACATGGAATACGCGGCGGAGTAATTTCTCATCGGTAATTTGTCAACGACCATCCCCTAAAGGAGACGGCTTGTCCCTAACCCGTTCGCGTAGATACGCTCCGTGTCGAAGGTTGAGACGATACGCCAGTTGACGGGGGCGCGTCGGAAGCGCATTTAACCCAACCGACCTGATGTTTGTCCCTGATGTTTCTGCTGGCGTTTAAGTCGGCATTGCACTTGTACCCGCACTGCCGACAACAAAAATCACTCTGCGATTTGCGGTTATTGCGAGAAATAGAGCCGCAACACGAACAAGTTTGCCTCTATTACAAACTCACCTCTCGCACCGGGTACTGAAAGT
>CAZPZP010000268.1:0-5890 GCA_964591025.1 uncultured Chthonomonadaceae bacterium | reverse complement strand
GAAAGACGCTTGTTTTTTCCAGACGGGGGTTTTCACCCCCCGCTGCGAGAGGTGACAAGTTAAATGGGATTGTCTCGTAGATCGGAGGAATAGATTCCTCCATTGGGGTGGGCAAGCCGCCGTGCGTCATTCGGACGCGAAGAGCCTTCCCATCGCTCAAATTGATTTATATCCACGTCCTACTTGAATACAGGCGAAGAATTTCTGTTCTCTCGTCATATCACTTGCCCCTCGACGCCTCCCGCAATCTATAGAAAACGCTTTTTTCTGAAACCACTCAGTCGCGTGTGACGTAATGTCTCCTGAAAGCACTCGCTAAGGGGGACACGAGGACGGTTACGCTGGTGGAACAACACAACGATGCCGAACTGGTCAGGCTGACGCTGTGCGGGAATACGGCGGCATATAATGGATTAGTCCAACGGTACCAACGTCCTGTCTATAACCTTGCCTATCGAATGTTAGGCAATGCCGAAGACGCGGGCGATTTGGTGCAAGAGACGTTCCTGCGTGCCTACGGAGCCCTCGCTTCGTTTCGTCAAGATGCCAGTTTTCTCACCTGGCTCTATAAGATCGCCTCTAACCTCTGTATTGATCAATTACGCTCCCGCAAGTCGAAATCCGCCCTCTCTCTCAATGTCGAATTGGAAGAGGGACGGGAACCGGCTGCCGACGCACGAGAGAGCAGCCCGGAAGACCGCGCCGTGCGCGGTGCGGTTCAGGATGTCGTTCAACGCGCCATCATGAATCTGCCGGAACGCTATCGCGTTGTCGTCGTCATGCGGCACTTGCAGGATATGAGCGTCGAGGAGATTGCCCGCGTGCTGGAGATGCCGACGGGCACAGTCAAAACACACCTGTTCCGAGCGAGGGAGATGCTACGCGGACGCCTCGCCTCGGTTTTGGAAATGGAAACGGATGGAAAATAGATTTGAACACAATCCGCCGGAAGAGCGACCAGATTGGGGTAAATACGCCTCACCGCCGCCTGTCTTCGGCAATAACCGAGAGGAATCGCAGCACATTGACCCGCTTCAGCGCAATTTGTGCGTGCGAGTTCGGGAAATGCTGCCCCACCTCTTAGAGAATGACGGGACGATTCGCCCTGAAATGGCGACTGCTGTTTATGGGCATCTATCGCTCTGTTCGCATTGCGCCCTGGAATTCGATGAGATGCAGCGTGTGGTGGCGATGGTGGAGGCACTTGCGCCGCCGGAGCTGACCCAAGACTTCGCGCCGCTGATCATGCTGCGGATTCAAGAGAATATGGCTCCGCTTCATGAAAGCGTACCAACGCGCCCTTTCTTGCCCGCTTCTTCGCGCTCCGCCGAAGAAACCGCTCTCATTAACACACAGAGACAGGCAACAGTTCAGGTCACTCGCGGCGTGCAGCACACAACGCACCAAACGACGATGACAGGATCGCTTCTCGAAAGCGCGACACTGACGGGGCAGCGTTTGCTGGCGTCTGTCGTTTTGATGACCGTTCTCGTGGTTTTCCTTTCGACGGCGTGGGGGCGTGAAGCGTTGGGCGTTTCGCTGGAAACGGCAGGGCAGTGGATCGGGCAGATCGTCGGTGGGCTGAAACAGACTCCGGTGATTGGAATCCTCTCTGAGACGATCTACGGCACACTGTCGGGCATGAGCGAAACACTGGCGGCTTCGTATCGCACACTGGGAGCCAACGCCGTGCGCGGTCTGGCAATAGATGCGGCGTTGTGCGCCGCCGGTTATTATTTCTTGGTTGCCCGCAAACAGCAAAACGGGCGCAAATTCTCTCATTAAAGGAGGGCAATACCCACAATGAAGAAAAAACTTCTTGCCCTCGTGGCACTTCTTTCTTTTTATCAGGCGTTCCTGAAGCCCGCTCTGGCACAGCAGGTGCAGGAACAGCCGACAACTGCAACAGAGATCAGCGGCAAAGCAGAGGGGCATCAACCTGTTGTTCGCGTTGAGATACACCCGCAGATTGAGACAACGCGCCCCGCCGAGAAATATATCATGATTCCGAGTAAGGATCGTGAGTATTACCGCCTCTTGGCTGCTAAATCAAACACGTCACGAAATGAACCGCGTGGTTCGTGGCGGGGCGCACAATGGGGCTTGTTCCTGCTTGGGATAATCTCGACCTTCATCCTGACACTCATTGCGCCGCGTGCCACGAAACAGGCGACGGATACCGCCGTATTCGAGCCGGGTCGCAGTCTCATTGTCGGATTGATCGCAGGTTTGGGGGCGATTGTGGTGCTTCTCGCGAACGCTGCATTGGTGAACTCTCCGTTTGGATTACTGTATGCGCCGTTCGGTGCGGTGATCGCGCTGGTTCCGATGGCAGTTGTCGTCGCGGGCTGGATATGCGGAATGCGGTTGATTGGCGATTGGGCGGCGCAAAAAGCGGGCAAGCCACAGGAAGGCAGCCTGTTCGCTCGTATCACGCTCGGCTTGTTCTTGTTCCTGATCATCAAAGTGGCTGTCGGCGGTTCAATGCTCGGTAGTGCGACGCTGTTCTTCGAGGGTGTTGTCGCTTTGCTTGGCACAGGAGCCTTGCTGATTACCGGATTCGGGTCGCGCCCCGACTGGCTGGGCGCACGACTGCGCGGCGAAACCCGTTGGTTCGGCAAGAAACAGTTTTAAGAACTCACCTCAAGACTCAAGATCGGGCATTGAAAATACTCGTCTGAATGGCGTTCCGCCAAGCGTCCTTCTCATCAGTTGCTCTGGCGCAATCTTCCTTATGTCGTCTTCATAGACGAGAGTTTTTCGATGCTCTCTGGCTGCATTAAACCGCAATGTATCGCAACAGTGAGGATCGATTTCGATTTGTGCCAGAACGTCAAAGCCAGCCTGTGTTAGACCAATATCCATACCACCCGCACCAGAAAAGAGGGAGATGGCAGTTCAGGGTCTGATATGTCTAAACAGTGTATTGCTCATCATTATCTCCTAAATCGAATTGGCACATCTTAGCACAAATCCAAGGTGACTTGTAAGTAGACACATCAAAAATCCATTGCGTCCCAATCTGGTGTAAGGCGGCTGTGAACGTAGAGGCAAATTCAGAGGCAGTATCGTCTCAGGGCTGTGCGGCGACTGTTGGTTTAGGGAGCGGCGTAGGGTTGATGTCGGTATGGCGGATCGAGTATTGATTGAGGGTTCCGTCTAAAACGATGAGATTGATGGCACGGAGTTGCGGGCGCGGAATTCGAAACGGCACTTGGACAGGCTTGGTGTCGCGCCGTTTTTCAGCACCGAGATGCGAATGGCTCTGTTCGGCAACCTCACCACTCATCTCAAGCAAGAGATTCGACTATTCGAAGGCAATGTTCACGTCAACAGTCAGCCGTTTGCCTCTCTCTGTGCCGAAACCTTGCTTACGCTTCCCTGACTCAGGCGAAGGACTTTGGAAAGTGCTATTTAGTACATCCCTGCGTTTGCCTTCCTCTGCACCGAAACCCTCCTCTAAAACATCTGCCTTACCCCGCTCTCACAGCCTTATGATTGCGGCAAGTTTCCTTCGCAACATTGCTTTTAGCAGTTCGGATTTTTGCGGCAATTTTGCGGGCAGCAAAATATCGGTGTAGGTGTCGTTACCGGCAAAGTCTACTCCTGCATTCCCTTTGTGAAACGTCTTATAAGCCATCTTGCGTGTCGCGCCTTGTCCTTGAATCTGTGGTTCGTAGTGCATGATGGCAAGATGAATGTTGAATTTGTCAGCATCGGTGTTCTTAGTTTTAAGACGTGTCGTCAGTTCGATGTTTCTCAGCAGTTCATCTTGGATAATCCAGACTGTTTGTCCGCCCCAAAAATCTGCCAACGCAGTCTTTGCAAACAATTGCGTGACCATTCGACCCCAAACCTGACGCTTGTTGATACCCGGAGCCTCATGATCACCTTTCAACAGCGCATCTCGGAACGCACTGCGAATGTCTGTTCCGCCCTCCGTATCCGAACCGCTTGTTGATGCTGTCATGACCTCAAGAATAATAGGGCTGGACAAATCCGGCAACGTGATCGAAGTTTCCACGTAGTTGCGCGTACCTTTGGGAAACCAACCGCCGCGTTTTGCTCCAGCAATCAACTCGTTTGTCTCAGGTTCTGTCAGTGCATATTGAGCTGCTTCGTCCTTAAGTGTCCCGTTTTTCAGTGGAGCGGCAATGTAATCGAAGTGGTAGTTGGTGTCTGCGTCTACGTCGCTCAGTTTCAGATAGACTTCCGACCAAATTCCAATAGGAATGCCTTCTGGCAAACCCGTTGCAACCAGCAAATCACGTTCGTAGGTCTGAAGCGCGTGATTCTCTTGCGGCAATCCGTTTCCATCATGCTTGAACGCTAAAAGGCGGCGCGGACAGACCACCCAAGTATCGCCAGACGCAACAATAGAGCAGATACCCGGAATTACGTCTTGGATGTTCGCGGTGAAATACTGACGGAGCGGTTCGGTTGGAGTGAGTTTTATCTTAGTTTGGCTGCGATTGCCGCCGCCGTCACAAGCCGCATCGGTGAAAGGGCAAATCTTTGTGCGTCGGCTTTGTTCAATGGCGGCGGTTCTGTCAGATGCAGGGAAACCGAACAAGTCAAAAATGGTTGGCATAGTTTTTCACGTGGAGCGATTCGATGATAGCAGAGGCAATCATATAGGCAACAGGCGGCGGGACAGAATTTGCGACTTGTCGGTGTTGATCGAGCGATTTCACTTGTCCTGAACGTCCTCGGATCGGTCCTTGCAGGAAGTAATCATCGGGGTATCCATGGATTCGCATATATTCGCGAGGCGTCAAATAACGGTCATGAATAGGATGATAGAAGATTTCGCCGCACCGCAGCGTATTGGCGGGTTTGGCACGATGCATTCGCTTGAATTTTGTCGTGTCTTTTTTTGCCAAGCGACACCGTTGTTCAATCGGCAAATGTATCTCTTTGGCAAGATAGGAGCCTTCCGGGACGCCGTTCATTCGTCTGCGGTCACCGGCAGGTGTTACGTCCATATGGGAATCCTCCGGCTGAAAGCCACCCTTCGGAACTGGCTCTGCCAACCCCTCGATCACTTCTCCCACCGTGCGATAAGCTGGCAATCCGAACATATCACTGATTTTATTCTGATCACAATAGGTCGGGGCAGGAAATTCAAAATTGATGCCTTTTCGCATTGCGACAAGGAATACCCTCTCACGCAATTGAGGAACGCCGTAATCCGCCGCATTGATTACTCGCATTGTTAGTTGGTATCCTAAATCGCGCAGTTCTGCTGTCAAACGCTCGTAGACTCCTCCTTTGATGCTTTGGGCATCAGGAGCTTTGAGAAGTCCCTTTACCTGTTCCATCAAAATCATCTTTGGCTTAAGAATACGCGCAAAACGAACGAACTCAAAAAGAAGAAGCCCGCGTTCGTCATTAACACTTTGCTGATGACCGATCTGCGAAAATGATTGACAAGGACTTCCCCCACACAATAAATCGAGTTCTCCCTCATCAAAAAGCAAATCGCTCATCAGTTGCTCCGGCGCAATCTTTCTTATATCTTCTTCATAAACGATTGTGTTCCGACGTTCTTTTGTTGCGTTAAGCCGCAGTGTGTTGCAACAGTGCGGATCGATTTCGATTTGTGCCAGAATGTCAAACCCCGCCTGTGTAAGACCAATATCCATCCCACCAGCCCCAGAAAAGAGAGAGAGAGCAGTATAGGGTCTCATATCTCTAAATAATGTATCGTTCATCGTTTCTCCCGAAATCGAATTGGCACATCTTAGCATAAATTTGCGACAACTTGCAGCAGACGTTCCACGACTTCACTGACGGTCAGCCACCCGAGGGTACATCACCACTCCCTGTCGTACTGTCTCAGGGCTGTGCGGCGACTGTTGGTTTAGGGAGCGGCGTAGGGTTGATGTCG
>CAZPZP010000267.1:2215-5891 GCA_964591025.1 uncultured Chthonomonadaceae bacterium | reverse complement strand
GGGGAAGCCAATTCGACAATCTCTCCTTCGTCATACTCGAAGTAAGGCGGTCCGATGGGAATTTGCTCGAACTCAGCGAGCGTAAATTTGCGTTTTTCAAGAGGCAGTGCGGCAATCATGGTTTTCTCCTTTTGCTCAATGCTTCAATGTCTCCCCTATGAACCATTATAACACAGCATCGTATTCCAAGAAAATCGGCAGAAAGCGGAAATCGAGCAGGAGAAATCTCTTGCCGAGTCGAACACTCCTGCCGCAGACTATTTAGACGAGGAGAATTGTTTCGTGAAGATTACCGGATACCGAACATTTGTGGTAGGAACCCCGTGGCGCAACCTAACCTATGTCATTTTGGAGACAGACGAGGGCATTACCGGCGTCGGTGAGGCGCGGGTTTTAGGCAAAACGCACACCGTTCTGGAGTTTCTCAAAGACACCGAACGGCATTTTCTCGGCTTCGATCCGTTCGATATCGAGGCGTTGTATCAGCGATTTACTCTTCTGGATTACGGCAGTCCGGGCGAAGTGGTCATGACAGGGCTTGCGATGGTCGAAATGGCGTGCTGGGACATCATGGGCAAAAAGGCGAATCTGCCTGTTTACAATATGATCGGCGGCAAAGTCCACGACAAAATTCCTGCCTATGCCAACGGTTGGTATACTGGAGAGCGTACACCGGACGCCTTCGCCGAGGCAGCCGCGAAGGTTGTCGCCAAGGGCTACATCGGCTTGAAATTCGACCCGTTCGGCAACGGCAATCTCGAACTGTCGCGCAAAGAGTTTTACAAATCTATCGCCATTATCGAAGCGGTGCATTCCGCTGTCGGCGACGAAGTGCAGATGTTTATCGAGATGCACGGACGGTTTGCGCCGCATCAAGCCGTCGAGATCGCCAAAGCCATCGAAAAATACCGCCCCGGCTGGATCGAGGAACCCTGCCGCCCCGAAGACATTCCGGCATTGCGCTACGTCATGGATCACACCGATATTCCTATCGCGACGGGCGAACGCCTCTATCACGCGCAACAGTTCCGCGATTTGCTCGCCAATCGTCTCACGCATATCATTCAGCCGGACTTGAATCAGTGCGGCGGACTGCTGGAGACAAAAAAAATCTGCTCGACTGCCGAGACATATTCGATTATGGCGGCTCCGCACAACGTCGGCGGCATCATTACGACGGTGGCAACGCTTCATATGCTCGTCGGCTTGCGAAACGCCAAAGTCCTCGAACACTTCAACGATTTTGTGGACAGCGACATCAAGCAGAGCGGCACGCCTTATCCCGAAGTGGTGGACGGCTATTTCTCGGTTCCGTCCGGTCCCGGTTGGGGCGTGACACTCAACGAAGAATTTTTGGCGGAGGCGCACGACAAACACGGCACGGGGATTATTCTCGATCCCGGTTTGAATATGTTTGTCAATGAAGAGTGGAGTCGCCGCAGTTAGCAGAGCATTGGCAAGGAACCCTTGCACTCTATTTTGCGCTTCAGGAAAAGCGATAAACCAAGAATACGAGAGGAACATAAACCAATGGACATCACACCCGAAGATTTGCCCAAGCGCGTCGAAAAACCTTGGGGATATGAGATATGGTATGCGTGGACAGACCAATACGTCGGCAAAATTATTCACGTCAACGCGGGCGGCAAACTTTCGCTCCAATACCACGACTTCAAAGATGAAACCTCGTATCTGCTCAAAGGCAAAATGCTCTTGATCAAAGGAGAGACCCCCGATTCGCTCACCGTCACGGAGATCAGCGAAGGCTATCAATGGCGCAATAAGCCGAAAGAGATTCATACGATTGAAGCCGTTGAAGACTCCGATGTTTTGGAAGTTTCAACACCGTTTCTCGATGATGTGGTGCGCCTCAAAGACAACTATGGGCGCGAAGGCACAAACGCGGTTTGAGTCGTTGAGCAGTTTGAGTTGAGGAGGAGAGAATTCAATGCGCGTTTGGAACATTTTGGCGGCTGTCGTCTTGTCGGCGTGCGGCGCAATGACGGCATATGCCCAAAACGCCGAGGTCATTTTCGAGCAGAATATTGAGTATTCCAACCCCGACAACCAGCATTTGCAATTGAATATGGCACGTCCCAAAGAGGGCAACGCGCCCTTTCCTGTGGTGCTATGCATTCACGGCGGCGGGTTTCGGGCAGGAACCCGCGACGGCTACGATGGGCTGATCAAGCAATTGGCGGCGCGGGGCTATGTCGCCGTCACCGTAACCTATCGCCTCGCCCCTAAATATCAATTTCCAGCGGCAGTTTACGATGTCAAAGCGGCAGTGCGCTGGCTTCGCGCCAATGCCAAAAAATACAAGATCAACCCCGACAAAATCGGCGTGACGGGCGGTTCTGCGGGTGGGCATCTGGCGCAGTTTTTGGGCGTAACTGCCGATTACCCTGCATTCGAGGGTGATGGCGGTAACCCGAAGCAATCCAGCAAAGTGCAGTGTGTGGTGAATGTATTTGGTCCGAGTGATTTCACGCAGTCGTATGGCAAAAGCGTGGATGCCGCCGAAGTTTTGCCCTTGTTTTTGGGCGGAAATCTCGAACAGCAGCGTCGGCGGCATATTGTTTCCAGTCCGTTATATTGGGTCAATCCCGACACTGCTCCGACTCTTATCATTCACGGCACAAAAGATCCCTATGTCGCCTACGACCAATCGGTGCAACTGCGTGACCGTATGAAAACCGCTGATGTCGAAGTCGAACTTCTCACCATTGAAGGCGCAGGACACGGATTTCAGGGCGAGGACGCCAAACGCGCCGATGCCGCTCTGTTCGATTTCTTCGACAAGCATCTCAGAAAACCGTAACGAGGACACGACACAATGGATTTGCGAGGAACCCTCAGAAGAGCCGCCGGGCTGTTGATAGAACTGCCCGATGAGCCGGAAATGCCGGAGCAAGAACGCGAAGATACTCCTCAACGCCGCGAAGCCATGAGTGAAGTCAAGCGCGTTGTCGAGACGATGCAGGTCAATAAGCCCGGCACGCAAACCAAAACCGTCGAGCAAATTGTTCGTGATTCGGACGGACCCAATCTTGACGAGATCAAAGCCGCGCCGACAGCCTCACCGATCCTCAATTCCGACGGAACGGTAAATTACAGTTCGATTTATCAAGCCGCAAAACTGCCTTCCGTGCCGTTCACCGCCGAGCAGGTTCTGGCGATGGTGAACGGATTGCCGCAGGAATTGCCGTTGGAGATGAAGCGGCAGATGGTCAAGGTTTCGATTACGGCAATGGGAAGTTCGCTTGGGGCGACACCGGAGAATATCGTTGCTGATACGTCCCGCAAACTCGCCGCCTTGACCGCCTATACCGAGTATCTGACGCAGCAGACAACTGAACTGACAACGCTCGCCGAACGGGAGATTCAGAACTTGCAGGAACAGATCGCGATCAAACAGAAACTGATCGAGTCGGCGCAGAATCGGCAGGAGGGCGTCGTCAAAAGCTGCACCGCCGAGTCGGATCGCCTTGACGACATTCTGGAATTTTTCAGCCTCGACGTTCCGCCCTCGAAATACGCGCCGTCTGCCTAACCTCAACCTACCTCATCCCCAGCCCTTCTCCTGAGAGGAGAAGGGAGTCTTTTCTTGGGGCTTGCTTCTCCCCTCTCCTCCGAACTTGTTCGGGAACAAGGAGAGGGGTCGGGGGTGAGGTTA
>CAZPZP010000267.1:0-2115 GCA_964591025.1 uncultured Chthonomonadaceae bacterium | reverse complement strand
GGGCAGTTGGCGCGTCGTATGGCGTAGGCGTTGCAGTTGAAGGCGATAGGCGCGGCACTCGGTACAGCGGCTACAATGCGAAAGAACGGCGGCTGTCTCACGCCAACTCGTCAAGCGTTCGCCATCGCTCAGGGTATGAAGTTGTTCACGCACGGTTGTGCAGGGCATCGGGTGTCTCTCCTTTCGGCTCGACGGGTGGAAGAGTATTTGGTATATGAGCAGAGATTGTGCTGGTATTCGGGGCGTACTCGGCACTCAACGCCTTTTGCAGCAGTTGGGTTGCCCGCCATAAACGCGACTGCACTGTCCCGACGGGAACCTCCAATAATGCGGCAGCCTCCCGATACGCGAACCCTTCCACTTTGACCAAAACAAATACCTCGCGGCAAATGTCCGGCAAATGCAGAATCGCTTGCTCGATCAATTGCTCCCGTTCGCGGCGCGTATAGTGAAGAAGCGGATCGCTTTCGGGCGCGGCGGCAGTCTCCTGCGCGTCCCAGAGTTCGGTTTCGAGGCGGGGCGTGCGGCGGGCGTTGGCATACCGTTTATAGGCGATTCCGCAAAGCCATGTCCCGAACGCGCCCTCTTTGCGCCAACCGGATAAGGCGGCATACGCGGCGAGAAATGTCTCCTGCGTCAAATCTTCGGCTTCGGTAGGGTTGCTGGTGAGACGGCGCAGCAGATGAAAGACCCGCGTAACGTGGCGGTCATAGAGTTTCCCAAAGGCTTCGGGATCGCCCCGCAGACACCGCCCCGCCAAATTGTGATCGGTCTCGAACATCGAATTCCACGCTCCTTACCCTTTGAGTGGCGCAAACGACGCGATTTGTTCGGTCCACGCCAAGAAATTCTCTGCGATTTTCTTGCGAAGAGTTTGGGAAGAAGGAAGCGGGGATTTTCGGGGGCGGGTACAATGGGATATGCAGGACGACATTCAGCGCGGAAAAGCAGAGATGACGATACGGGCGGCAGGGACGCAGGACATTTCCTCAATTGCCGCGATTTTGGCGCAAGCATTTCCGGCTTTGTACGATTCGACCTTCGGCAAACTCGGCGAAGTGCGGCAGACGCGCTTATTGGAGGCGTTGTACCGCGACGGCTTGCTGTCTCTCGAAACGACGCGCCTTGCCGAAATCGAAAACCAAGTCGTCGGCGTCTGTATTCTGCACATCGGCAAAGACATCGGGCGCGGAACCTTCGGTGACTTCTGGCATTCCGTGCGCTCGGAGTTGGGGCTGTTCGCGTCGGTGCGAGCGTTCACGGGCGGATTCACGACGAATACTTTCCTCAATGCCCGCATTCCTCGCGCCAAAGACCTTGTGTATATTGAGGCACTCGCCGTACGGGGAGACAAGCGCGGCAGTGGGACAGGCTCTGCACTCCTCGCTGACGCGGAGAGATGGGCGAAGTCGCATTCCCGCGCACGAATCGCCCTGCACGTTTTGGTTCGCAACCACGGGGCGCGGCGACTGTATGAACGGCACGGCTTCAAACTCTGGCACAACGCGCCACTGCGCTGGCAAATCCCCGAAAACCGGCGTTCCGGCTGGGCAACGCTTCTCATGGTGCGCTCCCTCCTCTAACCCATATTTGCATTTTCTGCTCCGTCGCCTGTTTTGTTGCAGATTGCAATAATTATAAGAAATTCGGCGATGTCGTTGGCTCCGTCGAGATTGAAACCCCCTGTAAGTGCGAACGGATAATGAAGGGGAACATGATAGGAACCACCCTTTGGCGAGTTTCTCCAAGTCGGAGATAGAGAGAGTCGCCGCAGATTCCTGCAAACGAAGGGGTGAGTTGTTCAATTTGTGCCCTTTCAGTGGGAGAGAAAGGGCACAGCAGACGCTGAGCGAAGCGGTCAGTTTGAGAAGGAAACGGTCTCAAAAGTCGGTTTTGAGATGGGCAGTACTGGATTCGAACCAGTGACCCCCTCGGTGTGAACGAGGTGCTCTACCACTGAGCCAACCGCCCGGAAAATCACAACGTCACAGGCAGAGGTCAATAACAACCGTTTTCTCCTGTATTGGGGTGATTTTACCGTAAAAACAGGGCGGTGTCAAGTGTGTGAGCGATATGTAACTTTTCAGGGTTGTGGGAGTAAACTGCCAAAACTGC
>CAZPZP010000266.1:0-5893 GCA_964591025.1 uncultured Chthonomonadaceae bacterium | reverse complement strand
GCAAGAGGTCTATTTGCTAAAAATCACGCGAACTGACTATTCGTGCCAAATATTTGAAAAGGGCGTTACTCACTCTTATTTTGGGAGAAATAGGAGGAATTATGAGCCATAAAAAGTAAAATACCTTCACAGAAAAATTCGCCCATGATTTAGGAAAAAAATGAGACGCAGTAAAAAATTGCAGGTTTTTGTATCCTCAACCTCTACTGATTTATAAAGAAGAGAGAAAAGCAGCCGTTGAAGCTATTCTCATAGCAGGACATATTCCTGCTGGCATGGAATTGTTTATAGCTGGCGATGAGTCTCAGAGGAATGTTATCAATCGGTGGATTGACGAGTCAGATGTTTATCGTGCCGCAAAAACGCGCACAAGGAAAGCCTAACAATGATCGAAACTGTGATTGAAAGCACTTCCATTTATGAGGGACGCATTGTTCATCTTCATGTGGATACCGTGCAGCTGCCGGACGGACGCCACGCCAAACGCGAAGTGGTGGGGCATGGAGGCGCAGTCTGTATTGTTCCGCTGCGAGACAACGAGACGGTTCTGCTGATTCGGCAGTTCCGGCTTCCGGCGGGCAAAGTGCTGCTGGAAATTCCGGCGGGCGGGTTGGAGAAGGGCGAAAATCCCGATGACAGTGCGATGCGAGAATTGCGCGAAGAGACAGGATACCGTGCCGGAAACTTGCGGCGACTGTTCGCCATGTATCTCGCGCCGGGCTATTCGACGGAACTGATCCATACCTATCTCGCCACCGATTTGAGCGAAGATGCCCTCGACCAAGACGAAGACGAAAACCTCGAACTTGTCCCAATGTCGCTCAACGATGCGATTGCCCTGATCTTCACAGGGGAGATTGAAGATGCCAAAACCATCGCCGGACTGTTTGCCGCACAACAAATTCTGCAAGAAACCGCATAATAGGGCAGGAATAGTCGCTGTCTTCCGCGAAGTTCCTCCCTGACGAAGCACCGCAGCGCGGCGGATTGTCTTCGTCTCATTTTGCAAACGGAGGCAGGAGATCATTATGGCAATTCCTATTGCAGTCCAACTCTATTCGGTGCGCGACGACGCGGCGGCAGACTTGCCGGGCGTTTTGGCGGCGATCAAAGAGATGGGCTATGAGGGCGTAGAGTTTGCGGGCTACTACGGGCATAGCGCGGAGACCATCAAGAAACTTTTAGACGACAACGGCTTGCAATGCTGCGGCTCGCATATCGGTATTCAAACGCTGCTTCCTACAGTCATTGAGGCGGCAATTGAATTCAACCGAACCATCGGCAATAAGTATCTGATCGTGCCGGGTCTGCCGCACGAATATACGGCAACCCGCGAGGCATGGCGTCGCACCGCCGATACCATGAACGAAATTTCCGATTTGCTGACGCCGCTCGAAATGCAGACGGGCTATCATAACCATACCATTGAGTTTTTACCGCTTGATGGCGAATTGCCGTGGGATACATTTTTCGGCAATACCAAGCCGGAAGTCGTGATGCAGTTCGATACGGGCAACGCCATGCACGGCGGAGCCGACGCGCCGCCGTTCTTGGAGCGGTATCCGGGTCGTGCCAAAACCGTCCACCTCAAAGAGTATTCCAAAGGCGAAAAAGGCTATGAAGTTTTGATCGGCGAGGGCGATATGCCGTGGGATCGGATTTTCCAACTTTGCGAGACTACTGCCGGAACCGAATGGTATATTGTCGAGCAGGAGGGAGCCGATCATCCGCCGATGAAGTGCATCGATCTCTGTCTGCAAAACCTCAAAAAAATGGGCAAATAACGGGAATTTTCGTGCGGGGTGGTGTGGTTCACACAGTTTCTGTGAAAAACCTCACAGCGGCTGTGTGCGCTCTATAGGTATGATAGTATTGTGTTCGGAGGGAAGAGGAAATCTGATTTTCGCCGAAGACATCCATTCCATTTTCAAGTCCATCCCGTGCGAGTGCTTTCAAGATGGCAGGCATGACCGATTACCGGTTGTGCCTTTTTCTTTTTGGGTCTTTACTGACATCAGCGAGAGAGCGAATATGCAGAATCGTCGCGTCTGAAGGACGCTTGGCGGAACGCCATAACAGACGGGTCTTTTTAATGCCCACTGTGAGTATTCGCCCGCAATGCCAAGGGCAGTAGATTATTGGGTCATTGGGTTGTCAGGCACAGCAAAATTCGTAACAGTTCAGGGTTGTTGGAATTTGCGCTCAAAAACGCCTTGCGGCTCTCTGCTCCCCTCTCGAAGGAGAAGGTCAGAGGGCAGTTTTGGCAGTTGACTACAACAACCCGCAACAGTTACGGAGACAGGAACAATTCATTTCGCTGGGCTTTTTAGGTCATGGGGCGGGGCGGTGTTGGAGAGGTCGTCGGTGGAGAGATGATAAGAGAGAACCGCCAACTCCTGCAAAAATGAGACGTTACGCACGAACACATGGGGTGGGACACGCAAAAGAACGGGCGCGAAGTTCAGAATGGCGTGAATGCCAGCGTCTAACATGAGTTCGGCGACGATTTGCGCGGCGGGGGCAGGAACCGCGAGAATACCAATACGGGCTTTGAGTTCGGCGTTGACGGCTTCGATGTCCGTCACGTCTTGAATTTGCAAATTCCAGAGCGGTCTGCCGATTTTGCCATAATTGTTGTCGAAGACTGCTACCAGATTGAAACGATGCTCCTGCAAGCCGGGATAGCCTACAAGTGCAGAACCCAAGTTTCCTGCGCCGACAAGAATGACCCTCTGCTCTCGATCAATTTTCAGGATTTTGGCGATGCGCGATTGGAGTTCGGAGACATTATAACCGACTCCCGGTTTGCCGAACCCCGAACCCGATTTCCCAATTTCGGTAGGCGAGTAGAAGTAAGACAAATCTTTGCGAAATTGCGCGGCGTTGATGCCGGTCTGCTCTTCAATTTCTGCCGATGAAATGGTTTCGATATTCGCTTGTTCGAGGTCAATGAGATAGCGCAGGTATGTTGCGAGGCGTTCCAGTGTTGGGACGGGAACCAGTTTGCCATTGTGAGTTGGGTTCAATTGTGTCACCGTGTCGGTCTGCCTTTTTGGGGAAACTTTATCAAGAGATGACTTGAGAATGATGCAAGTATACCTGCGCCCTCGCATTCGGTCAAGACTTGTGAAATTTTGTACAAAGTCAAATTTCTCAGCAAATGTTACCATTTCTTAATGGTTTCTTAACAATGATTGGGTACAATGTCTTAATTCTTCAACTCTGAGCAAAAGATGCTTCAGATTGGGAACTTTAGAGGACATTTGATCATCTATATTACTGGCGCGTAAAAAATACAGCCAATACTCATTCCGGTATTATCCGTTTTACCCTTCGGCGCAGTATGGACAGAAATCCTGATGCGCCACGTTTCCGCAAAAGGAGAATCCTTGTGAATCGAACCCCGGTCAAGTCCGCGTTCACCCTGATCGAATTGCTCGTCGTTATCGCGATTATCGCCATTCTCGCGGCGATTTTGTTTCCCGTTTTCGCTCAAGCCCGCGAAAAAGCCCGCCAAACCTCCTGCCTTTCTAATCTCAAGCAGATCGGAACCGGAATTTATATGTACGTGCAGGATTATGACGAGAGATACCCTTATTCCGACATCATCGTACCGAACACGCAGCCCAGCCCCGTCAATCCAAACGCCAGCGGCACTTTTGCACGCCGCGTCAACCATTATAAGTGGCAGGCGTGGATTATGCCCTACACGAAAAACAATCAGATTTTCTTCTGTCCGAGCCGCCCGAAAGATCAAGCCGCATGGGACATTAACGGAGAAATCAAAAACGGCTACGCGCTGAACCTCGCCATTACCGGGGCGTCGAACGGAGTCTCGAATCGCGTTCCCTTTATTGGCGGCTCGATTGCCGGTGTCCAAACGCCTGCGGATACGTTTATTGTGCAGGAACTCTGGAATCAGGTCACCTACAATTATCTCTTATTCAATGGCGGCGACGCAACCATCTATCCCGCTGCCCTGCGTGAAGACTGGACTGCCTATTTGACACCGAACGGTCAAGTAGATAAGCGCAGCACGCCGCACAGCGACGGGTTCAACCTTGCTTATTGCGACGGTCACGCGAAGTGGATGAAAGTCGATTCGTTCTTGGCGCAATCTCCGACGACTGCCGAGTATACGGCTCCCCGTTTCAGCGGCGGGTTCCGAACGAACGTCGGCGCGGCATCAGGTGTCAACGCACGCACGATCAGCACAGTTCCGACATGGACTCGCCCGTTCCCGCTTTGGGGCTTGAACTAACCGGGTTTGTTTCTCTGCAAAAATCCCCTGTCTCAAAATTGAGACAGGGGATTTTTGTTTTTGGGCAGGGAATTGCTTCTCCCAACACGAACAGACCATTAAGAATTTAGGGGAGAAGCAAAACGATGATTCGAGTGGCAATAGTCGGTGCGGGCGGAATGGGGAGCGTTCATGCGAACTGCTATGGCAAAATGGAGAACGCGGAGTTGGTCGGCGTATACGATATTCGCCCTGATGCCGCACAAGCGGTGGCGGAAAAACACAATGCCGCAGCATTCGCCGATTACGAGACCCTGCTTGCCGAAACACGCCCCGATGTTGTGGATGTGTGCTGCCCGACGCCTTGGCATCGAGAGTATGTCTGCCGTGCCGCCGAACTCGCTGCCGAACTCGGTATCCAAGGCATCTCCGTCGAAAAACCGATGGGGCGCACTCTTGCCGATTGTGACGCCATGATCGCCGCCTGTGAACTGGCAAACATTCCGCTCTTCGTCGCGCACGTCGTCCGGTTTTTTCCTGAGTTTGTCCGTGCCAGAAACGCCGTTCTTGAAGGAGCCATCGGAAACCCTGCCGCGATTCGCACACGGCGCGGCGGCAATATGCCCCGCGCTTGGAACAATTGGTACGCCAATTTCGCATGGAGCGGCGGCTGTGTTCTCGATCTCATCATTCACGATTTCGATTGGCTGCGGTGGACGTTCGGCGAAGTCGAGCGCGTGTATGCCAAAAATCTCGGTGAGACCAATCTGTCCGCGTCCGATTTCGCCCTTGTGACTCTACGCTTCGAGAGTGGCGCAATCGCTCACGTCGAAGGTTCATGGGCTGACCCAAGCGGCTTCAAAGTGGCATTCGAGATTGCGGGCGACGCCGGACTGCTCGAATACAACTTCAATCAGCCGTCAACGCCGCCCTTCCGCAAAGCCCTTCACAATACCGATTCAACCAAAGGCGGAGTCGCCCTGCCTGAAAGCCCGACCAACACCGATCCCTATTTCGCCGAACTCGCCCACTTCGTGCATTGCCTCCAAACAGGCAATGCACTCATGGTCTCTCCTCAAGACGGACGCGCCGCTGTCCAAATCGCCCTTGCTGCCCTCGAATCAGCACAGACCGGAAAGGCAGTAACCCTCCGATGACCGATGAACTGTTCCTCAACCGCAAAGATGGAATTGGCTGTCCCATGTGTCCCGATGCCGACGATTCAGACGTGATCTGGCACTCTCCTGTCGGCAAAATTCACCTCAAAAACGGCGCCGATTATCGCGGCTATTGCGTCCTTATCTATCACCGCCACGCCATCGAACTCTACGATCTCCACCCTTCGGAACGCTCACATTTCATTGACGTTCTTGCAACGGTAAGCGAGCAGATTGCCGCTGTCTGCCAACCTGCCAAAATGAATACTGCCCTGTTCGGCAACATAGTCCCGCATCTCCACTGCCATCTTATTCCGCGTTATTTCGACGATCCCGATTGGAATCAGGCTCCTGTTTTTCGCCCCGATTCCGAACGCCGCCCTCTCTCCCCCGAAAACTACGCCGCCCTCCTCGCCGAACTCCGCGCAAAATTCTGAACCACAGGGAACACAGGGGACACAGGGACAATAGACCTCTTGCGTAAGTCGGGTAGAAA
>CAZPZP010000265.1:0-5911 GCA_964591025.1 uncultured Chthonomonadaceae bacterium | reverse complement strand
GGGTCAGGGTAGAGATCACGTACCCTGCTGAAAAACAGGCGTCCTGCGGACGCACAAACTGTAAGGTTATCGCCTTACCCTAGCATCAATGGCGGACAGAGACTTTTAAGGGAACCGCAAACCTCCCAAGTGGCTCGTCCGTAGGACGTCTGTTTTTGAGTCGGGTACGTGATCTCTACCCGAATTACGAAACCTGTGCGGGTACGTTTCTGTACCCGGAGATCAATTGCCTGAGATATTCATGAAACTCAACATACTACGCTTTGCTGTCGCGCTGATGGCTCTGATTCCCGTTGTCGGGCAGTGCCAGAACGCCAATACCAAGCCAACCAATAACACCAAAACACTGAAAAAAGCCGCGCCCCTTTATGACGCGGCGGCACTCGCGCCGGGACTGGCTCGCATCAAAGACATTGCCGATGTGCAGGGCGTGCGCGGCAACCAGTTAGTCGGCTACGGGCTGGTCGTCGGTCTCGAAGGGACAGGCGACGGTCAGGCGGCATTTTTCACCGTGCAAAGTATCGCCAATACGCTCCGCAAACAGGGCGTGACCATTGATGTTCCGCTCTTGCAACTACAAGTCAAGAACGTCGCGGCGGTTCTGGTGACGGCGAACCTGCCCGCTTTCGCTAAAAACGGCGGGCTGGTTGACGTAACCGTCTCTTCGATTGGCGACGCCAAATCGCTGCAAGGCGGCAGCCTGATCCGCACGCCCCTGCTTGCCGCTAACGGAGAGATTTATGCCGTCGCACAGGGTTCGCTCACAATCGGAGGCTTCAACTTCAGTTCGGGCGGCTCCAGTGTCCAGAAGAATTTCACCAATATCGGGCGCATTCCCAAAGGCGCGATTGTCGAACAGGAAGTCCCAACGACCCTGACCGACGGCAAACTGATTCAGATCACGACGCGAGAGCCGGATTTCACGACTGCCAGCCGTATCGCCGACGCCATCCACAAGGCGGGCTATGTGGCGCAGGCGTTGGATGCGTCTACGATCTCCATCGGATTACCGGACGATTTCAAGGGCAACCTGATCGGCTTTATCGCCAAGATCGAGACTCTCAGTATTACGCCCGATTCGCCCGCCCGGATCGTGATCAATGAACGCACCGGAACCGTCGTTATGGGCGGCAATGTGCGGCTCGCTGCCGGAGCGGTGGCACACGGGTCTATCTCGATCCGCATAGACAACAATCCTGTGATCATTCAGCCCGCGCAGTTCAACCCGAATCCGGGCGTGGTGGTTCCGCTTCAAGATACCAAAGTCACGGAGAAGAAATCGCAGTTGGCGGTGGTTCCGGCAACCACTACACTCGATCAGTTGGTGCGGGCATTGAACGCGCTCGGCGTGACGCCCCGCGACCTGATCGCGATTTTGCAGGCGATGAAATCCGCGAACATGGTCAACGCGCAATTGGAGGTGCAATAAACATGAACAGCCCGATGGCTCTCAAGTCTGCGCCGATTTTACCCGATAACAATACTGGGTCAACAGTAACCATTGAAGAACTGCGAAGCGGCTATACCCGACAGCGCGATAAGCTCAAAAAAGCTACCCAAGACTTCGAAGCGGTGTTTTTGACACAGATACTTAAGCAAGCCCACAAGACCATGCAGGGCGAAGGTTCCTTGTTCGGCAAAAGCTCGCAATCGCAATTTTATGCCGAAATGCGCGACGAATTGATGGCGCAGAACCTCAGCAAAACGGGGCAATTCGGACTCGGCAGGATGCTCTTCCAAAAACTGGAAAAAACCCTGCCGCCCAACCCCGACCAGATGATCAAGGATGCCTTGAATATTTTACGCTAACCGGAGTTGAAACTCCGTTCTGACGATGCAAAGCCCGCCTTCGCGGGCTGAGAAGGAACTACAACGATGCCCAAACCGCAGGCAAGTCTCACAACGCTCCGACGCATTTTGCAGCAAGAAGTATTGAACGGCAAGCGTCTCATCGAACTCACAACGGCACAGACCGACGCCATCACGCGCCGCGAAATGAGCCGACTATCACACTTGGAAATGGAGATGCGCCAGTGCCTCGATGTGCAGGAGACGCTCGACGTTTCACGCACAACGACCACCCGCGACCTCGCCGTTTCGCTCGGCATGGAGACGGTTCCGAACCTCTCCGGCTTGCTGCCGAAACTGCCGCAGCGGGATCGCGTGGTTCTCTCGCAGCTTCGCACCCAAATTCTGGAGATTCAAGCGAAACTCGATACCATTTCCGCAAAGAACAAAGCCTTGATTCATACCACTCTGGACTTTGTTCGGTTCAGTCTCGACATTATCACGGAAGCCGCGTTTCAGCCCGCTCGTTACGGCACAAACCCGGCAAGTCTTGCCGTACCGACGCTGTATATTGACAGCAAGGTTTAGGTGTTAGGGATTAGGGATTAGGGGTTAGGACGATTTCATTGGAGATTACCGCTTCCGATGGAACGATTGTTCTCCCTCTCCTCTGAAAATACGACAAAGGGCAGGGAAAAAGGGAACAGGCATTGACCTAATCCCTAATCCCTAATCCCTAATCCCTAATCCCTTCGCAGCATTCCCGGACAAAAGGAATTGTCCGGTGTAGTCATCAGGGAGAGGAGAAAACCGCCGCTATGCCATCAACATTCTATGGAATGGAGATCGGCAGACGCGCTCTCAATGCCAGTCAAATGGCGTTGAATGTCGTCAGCCACAATATGTCCAATGTCAACACTCCGGGATATTCCCGGCAGACCATCTCGCTTTCAGCATCCGACCCGTTTACTTATCCGGGGGGTGGAAGTGAGCAGTTGGGACAGTTGGGAACCGGAGTCAATATCGACTCCATCAACCGAGTACGCGATCAGTTTCTGGATCAGCGCATCTACGGAGCCAATTCGACGCAGGGCGCACTTGCCCATTTGACCGATATTTTGGGGCGCGTCGAACAGGTCTATTTCGAGCCGGGCGTTACGGGCATCGGGCAATTGATGACCGATTTCTTCAATTCGTTCGCCGACCTGTCCGCTAATCCCGAAAGTGGAGCCATTCGCGCCACTGTGCGGAACAAAGCACAGGCGTTGGTCAGCGCGTTCCGTCAGGCAGATACGACGCTGGGACAAATCGCGCTGGAAGTGCAGTCCAAAGTCACCGATAAAGCGAAAGATGTCACAGGGATCGCTGTCCAAATCGCTTCACTCAATAAACAGATACGAACCAGTGTGGCGATGGGCGAGCATCCCAACGATCTCCAAGATCAGCGTGACGCGCTTATCAATCGCCTGAGCAGTATTGTGGACGTGCAGACTTATCCGGTCAAAGATTCGACGACAGGGCGCGAAAACGGCGAACTCAATGTTCTGGTGAACGGCTTCGCTTTGGTGCAGAACGACATCGCCTCGACTTTGCCCTCGAAAATTACAACACAGGGCGGCATCGGATTGGTCACCGAAAACGGCGATACGATTCCCTTGCGCGGCGGCGAGATTTACGGTCTGATTCAGGCGCGAACTCATGTAGAAGGCTACATCGAAGACATGAATACGCTCGCCTCCAATCTCATTACGGCGGTCAATGGTCTGCATACGACGGGATACGGGCTTGACGGTGCGACAGGACGCAGTTTCTTTGCCGGAACGGGCACGGCAGACATCGCCCTCGATGTGACCGTCCAAAACGATTTGAATGCGATTGCGGCTGCCTCGCCCTTACTGGCAGGAACGCCGTTTGCGCCCGGAAATGGCGACAACGCCCGCGCCCTTTCGCGCCTGTCCAACGCGGGCTTAGTCGGCAATTTGTCGCTCAACGAGTTTTACGGCAGCAATGTGGCACAAGTTGGAGCCGATCAGCGCGGCTATAATCTTCAAGCCGAAAATCAGGGCAAAGTGTTGGAGTCACTCCGGTCACAGCAAGCGACGGTTTCGGGCGTTTCGCTCGACGAAGAGCTGACCAGTATGCTTCAATATCAGCGCACTTATCAGGCGGCGGCGCGAGTGATTACGTTTATGGACGAAGCACTTGACCGCGTGATCAACGGCATGGGCGCAGGACGCGGATAGAAAGGCACGATAAACCATGATAACACGAGTCAGCACATTTCAATCGGTGAATCGTGCCGTTTTCAGTGTCCAAGTCGCTGCGGCACGAGTGGACGCATCACAACGGCGCGTTTCGACGGGCAGACAGTTGAATCAGCCGTCCGACGATCCGACAGGGACTTCTCAAACATTGAACTTTCGCAAACGCATTGCCGACCTCGACCAATACAGCAAAACGATGGATCAGGCGAAGGGTTTTATGTCTACCAGCGAGACTGCTCTCGACGGCGTGACGCTATTGATACGTCAGGCTCGGTCTTTGGCGGTTCAAGCGGCGAGCGATACGATCAGCACGGAGTCCCGTGCCGGTATCGCCAACCAAATTCAGAATATCGTTACCCAAGTCGGCAGTTTGGGCAATACGGCGTATGGTTCGCGCTATGTGTTCGGCGGACAACGCACTCAAACCGTGCCGTTCATCAATGCGGGCGATACCTTTACCTATCAGGGCGGAACTTTCCTCAATGGAGACGGTAATCTGACACTCGATGTGGGGCGGGGCGAAGAGATGGTTACCAATGTGACGGGCGACAAAGTGTTTCCCGCCATCTTGGCTGTCCTCAAGGACTTGCGAAACCATGTCTCGACGGGAGAGGTTCAACTGACCTCTCGCGAGGACTTGGCGAAATTGGATACGCAGCTCGGCAATCTGCTCAACGTCCGCACCGATCTCGGCTCGAAAGTTCAGCGCATCGAGCAGACCAAAAACCGCAACGACGGTCTCAAGGTGAGTTTTACCGAATTCGTGTCGCAAATCGAAGACGCTGATCTGCCGAAATCGATCACGGAATTGCAAACTGCCCAGTTGGGCTATCAGGCGGCACTGCAAGCAACGGCGAGCGGCTTCAAGAGCAGTCTGCTGGATTATATACGCTAATAGTCAGTGAGCCGAAGTTTTATAATTTTTTTACGGGAGTTGCGGTCTTATCAAGGCGATTTCTCCCAATGGGCAAATTATAGAACTCTGACTAACCGACTACTAAGTCAGAAGGAACCACAGGAGACACGGAGAACACGGGGACAATTCAACTGTTCCATTTTCGAATTGTTTGCATTGCTTTCCGTGTTTTTTGCTTTTTTGTTTTCGTGTGTTTCATGGATCAAATTGGAATCTTAGGCAAGTGAGAACGAGAGAACCATGCTTTTAGAGAAACGGACAAACAAAGCGGCGTTGTCGCTGTTATATGCGGCGGGCGAGGCGGTGGCAACCGTGACGGAAATTTCCATAGCAGCGAAGCGTCTGCTAACAACACGATTCGGCACGATTGAGATTGACGAAGAGTTGGTCATCACGCTGGCGGAAGGAGTAATCGGGTTTGAGGCGTGCCGTCAGTTTATCGTGATCCACAGTGATGACGAAACGGCGTTTCGATGGCTGCAATCTCTGGACGAACCGGCAGTTGCGTTCCCCGTTGTCGAGCCGTGCGATTTTCGTCCCGACTACGCCCCGACGATCAGCGATTCCGATGCGGCATTATTGGGACTGAACGCGGCAACGCCGACACTGGTTTTTGCTATCGTGACGATCCCGAAGAACAATCCTCGCGGGCTGACAGCGAATCTGTTAGGTCCGTTGATTATCAACGCTCTGACGCGGCAGGGCAAGCAGGTGATTGTTCAAGATGACGAGTTCACAACGCGACATCTGATCGTGGACGAACTAAAACGAACAGCGTCCCTGCCTCCTGCGACCAAAACGCAGGCGGCATAGACACTATCGAAGAAACCGAAGCCCTCTCTCAGCAAAGTGTGTTGAGAGGGGGTTTTTGTTTTAGACCTCTTGCCTCAGTCGGGTAGAGATCACGTACCCGACTCAAAAACAGACGTCCTACGGACGAAAT
>CAZPZP010000264.1:0-5912 GCA_964591025.1 uncultured Chthonomonadaceae bacterium | reverse complement strand
GTGCGTCTGAAAGACGCTTGTTTTTTCCAGACGGGGGTTAAAAACCTCCGGTGCGTAACGTGAGTTAGGCACTCCTCTATTTGGCTGGACGACACTCTGTTGCGGCTTTTTTGCAATCGCAGACGGAACAGGTCTTGTTCAGATCGTCCGCTTTCTTTACAGTCATCGGGATACCGCAATGCCGACAGGCGAACCTGAGCGGAAAAGTCTCCGCCGACGCCAGCAAGGTTTTGGAAACTGGTGAAGCGTCACCAATCAATTTCATCGCCACTCCATTCACATTCATCACGAATGGCAGAGTGATGACCTTGCCGCCGCGCTGAAACTGCCCCCACGCTTTGTATACTCCGGTTTTTGGGAAGCGGGCATTGAAGGCAACCGAACCGCCTTTTGCTTTTGCCATTGCTGCATCATCTTCCATCGGGTGGCTGTGAACGAACGTCTGTCCATCCTGATGAATGAGAATCAGATGCCCCATCGCACCGAGATAGGGTTCCAGATCGGTGACCGGCTTGCCGCTCGCCGTATCGGTCAGAACAAAGGTAAGAGGCGTTGTTTTGCCTATGGGAAGCGGGTTATCGGCGGGCTTGAGTTGCGCCCGAATGCCGTCTGTCTCGTTTGTCGTTGGCGTCGGCTGAAGTTTTGTATTCCATGTCGGCGCACTGCCCGACACTTTCAGCGTCGTTGCCAAAACCTGCGAACCGGCTCCTTTAGGCGCGACATCGGCGAAAATCCGGTATTCTCCGCCCGCCGGAAATGTCTGGCTGATCGTGAATGTCCCATCCGGTTGCTGTTCCGGGTGTTCATGGGCGAACCAGCCGAGGTCTTTGCTGACAATGATCAGGTGAAAGAGTTTTTCGTGAGCGATGTCGAACTCTTCTACGTTCGCTTTGGTCTTCGTATCCCGAATGGCGATAACGAGCGGCGTTGGCTCTCCTGCTTTTGCGTTCGGCTTATTGATCAGTTCCGCATAAAAGGGTTTGGGTTTGGGCTTACGATTTTTCGCGGCTTCCGCGTCTTTCACGTCCACGGTAAAAGAAACCTTAATCGGCTTTTCCTCACCGGGAGCCGTCAACGTCAACTCTATCAGATATTCGCCGCCATGCGGAAAATAGGTCTCGATCCCGTAATCACCGGGAACGCCTTCGGTATGGACTTTCGGCGACTGTGCGGGCATACCGGGCATCGAAGGCATGGTCACCTTCGCCAGCGTTTTCGCCCGGATGACACCTGCCGCGCCCAGAACAGGATCGTTGTTGCTGGTATCTCCGAGACGGAATTCGATGTCGGTGATCTCCTCGGCATAGAGCGTTTCGGGAACCCGAATGGTTACGGCGTACTTGCCGACCTTTTTCTCAACGGGCTTTGTCTGCGCGAATACCGTCAGACTAAGAAGCGACAGAGCGGCGCAGGAAAGGGAGTAACCACGCGCTCGAAAGCGCGTCGAATTGTGTTAAACATGAATGAAATTTCCTTTCAAGGCGTGATATGTGTCAGTAATTGAGAGAAGCGGAAGGGCTTCTCTGAGACGGAATCATCCCTGAAAAGGCGGGGCGCGTGGTGGAGAAGGAAAGGCAGAACCGTCACGGAGCGTAACGCTTACCGGCTCGGCACGAACTTCACGAGACGAAATTGGTGTGAGAGACGGCTGTGGTATGGATGCCAGCAACGCGAACTCACTCTGAGTCCGCAACGGTTCCGGCACTGATGCGTTTTCGTGATGCGGAGTGGAAGTAAGACAAGGGCAACGCGGTGCGTCCAAAGTCACGCCATGGTCACCGATAGTATCGGAGGCACTTGACGCACGAGAGTGGTTTGCAGTCGGCTCGCAGGAACAGACCGCCTGCTTCTTCACACAGCAGGAGTCTGTTGCCTGTGAAGCCATTTTGTCTTTATCACAGGAGGCAGAGGCAGGTGTCTGACCAGCAAAAATGCCGAGTGTCAGAACCATCCAGAGCCAAATATGCAGTTGTCGTCGAGATAACTTTTGCACGTTGTTCTATCCCGTCCATACCCTCTCCGCGTTTGAGCGGAGGGTGGTATCTCTTTAGACGCGGAGTACGGGTAGGGGGTTCCCCTTTGTTTTACCCTTGTTATCCGTTTTTTGCTTCGGCTGGAAACCCAGCCATTTCCAACCGAGCGCGAATTGCATCTTCGGTGGTTTGAGTCGCATCATAGGTTGCACGAACCATTTTCTCGTTGATGTCTACGCTTACCTCTTCGACTCCGGGCAGTTTGCCGAGTGACCGTTTGATGGAATTGGCGCAGCCCTCGCAATGGATTGCAGGGGCGTATCCGTTGAATGTGTTCATTGTCTTTGTCAGTCCTTTTTTAAGAATCGCCTTGTTTGTTGTAATTCGAGATAAGCAGAATGAGATCGAGAATGTCATCGGAGTCATCACAATTGAAGTCTACGGCTTCGAGATAGCCGCTGTATCCGCGTCGGAAAGGAATTTGCCGACGCGAATTTGGCAATTATCTCCACTCTGTTTCTCTGTGGGAAATATCTCTGATGAGACGGTTTCATATCAACGATGCGTCCCATGTCCAACCAAATGCTCGGATTGATGCTCCTCCTGTGTTGAAGAAGAACGAACCGACACGACCGCACTCTGTCTTTCCAATTGACTCGTGTCGCTTTTCGTCGGAGCAAACCCGCGCAAACGCAAAGCGTTGGTCACAACAGAGACGCTGCTCAAAGCCATCGCGAGGGAGGCAATCATCGGCGACAGCAGCCAGCCTGTCAACGGGTAGAGAACACCGGCGGCAATCGGAATGCCCAGCACGTTATAGCCAAAGGCGAAGGCAAGATTTTGCTTGATATTCCGCATGGTCGCCCGTGACAACTCAATCGCGTCGGCGATCCCGTTCAAATCACCGCGCATTAAGACGACATCAGCGGCTTCGAGTGCCACATCGGTTCCTGTTCCAATCGCGATTCCCACGTCTGCCTGTGCGAGTGCGGGCGCGTCATTTATCCCGTCGCCAACATGAGCCACAATTTGCCCCTCGGCTTGCAGCCGCTTGATCTCGTCTGCCTTGTGTTCGGGCAGTACGTCCGACAAAACACGCTCGATGCCGACCTGTGCGGCGACGCCCTCTGCTGTTCTGCGGTTATCGCCGGTGAGCATCGCGACGGTGACGCCCATCTTTTGTAGGCGGGCGATGGCTGCCTTTGCTGTCGGCTTGATCGTATCGGCGACAGCGACCAATCCTGCCACTTGTCCTTCCACTGCCACAAACATGGGAGTTTTGCCTTCTGACGCCAGCCGCATGGCTTCCAGTTCTAAAGTTTGTGCAATGATTACGCCCTGTTCCGACATCAGAGCAGCATTCCCCAGCAGAACCGTTTTGCCCTCGACCCGTGCCTCAACGCCGCGCCCTGAATGCGAAGTGAAACTTGTTGCTTCTGTCGGCACGATCCCACGTGTCTGCGTCCCGGCAACAATCGCCGCCGCCAATGGGTGTTCGCTGTTGCGCTCAACCGAAGCCGCCATTCGCAGCAAGTCAGTTTCCGCGAATCCTGCTGTAACAATTACATCGGTGAGAGCAGGTTTGCCTTCAGTGATTGTGCCGGTCTTGTCCAGAACCACGGTCTGCACACCATGAACGGTTTCCAGCGATTCGGCATCTTTGATGAGAACGCCCAACTGCGCCCCTCGCCCTGTTCCCACCATAATCGCCGTGGGAGTCGCCAATCCCAATGCACACGGACAGGCGATAATCAGGACAGCAACGAAGTTCAAGAGTGCGTGCAGAAACTTCGGCTCCGAACCCAAAACATACCATCCAACGAATGTTGCCACTGCCAGCATGAGAACAACAGGAACGAAGTATCCCGTAATCACATCGGCGAGCCGCTGAATCGGAGCGCGACTGCCCTGTGCCTTTTCCACCAATCGAACAATTTGCGCCAGAGCGGTATCCTTGCCGACGCGCCGGGCTTCCATCGTGAATGCTCCGCGTTGATTCATCGTTGCTCCGGTGACAGTATCGCCTTCGTTTTTCTCGACAGGCAGACTCTCACCGGTAAGCATGGACTCATCTACCCATGACGCGCCCGAAACAACCACACCATCCACAGGAACCTTTTCTCCGGGACGCACCAAAAGTCGATCTCCAACATGAACTTCCGCAAGCGGAATGTCTATCTCCTGTCCGTCGCGAATAATACGGGCAGTTTTTGGCTGCAAGCCGATCAGTTTCTCAATCGCGTCACCCGTACTGCGCTTCGCTCGCGCTTCCAGAAGGCGACCCATCAGAATCAGTGTGACAATCACCGCCGCTGTCTCATAATAAACTCCGGCATTCAGACCACGCGAAGCGAAAATCTGCGGCGCAATCGTCACCGCAAACGAGTAAGCAAAAGCCGCGCTTGTGCCGACAGCGATGAGTGTGTTCATATCGCTGGCACGCTGTTTCAATGCTGCCCATGCTCCTCGAAAGAAACCGCTTCCTGCCCAGAACAGAACAGGTATCGTCAGCACGAGTTGCACCCAGTTCCACCAGCCATACATCATCCAGCGCATCGGGATCAAACCAACGTGAGGACCCATGCCCATTATCAACACAGGAACCGTTAGAATCAGAGAGACCAAAAATCGGCGCGTGAGGTCTTGCGTCTCCGTTAGGTGAGCGTGTTCCTGTTCGGCAGAGACTTCCGTTCCGAACCGCTCAAAATTCGCCACCTGCCCGTCATAGCCCGCGACATCCAGTGCGGCGATCAGGTCTTCCGGCTTCGCCTGTTGCGGATCGAACTGCACGGCGGCACGCTCCGCCAACAAATTAACAGTGGCTTCCTGTACGCCCGGCACACGCTTCAAGGCATTCTCAACCCGCGTGGTACAGGAGGCGCAGTGCATTCCTTTTACCGTCAGATCAGACCGTTCCAATACGGGGGACGGCAAGGACGTTGCGCCTGTGCTTGCCGAAATCTTACTCTGTGCAACCTCGGTTGCCGGAGTCACAATCAATTGCCCTCGGTACATATTCATGCCACAGGCAAAGGTGTAGGTTCCCGGCTTGTCCGGCGTGAACTCAATGGTGGTCGTCTGAAACGAAGGTAATTCCCGGTTGATCTGGAAGTCGGGGAAAACGACTCGTTCCGAACACCCTGTCGTCTCCTGCCGGTCGAATTTCAAGCGTACCGGCACACCTGCCTGAACCTGAATGTTATCGGGCTGATATGTTCCCTCGACCCGAATAGTAATTTCCTGAACGCCATCTTTTGCCGTGACACGTTTGCCTTCCTTCTTCCCGAAGAAGAACCAAGCCAAAAATGCAATCACACCGATGCCGCCAATAAGAACGGCAAGAGTTTCTCCCGTCATAGCACAACTCACTTCCTCACACCCGTCATCGGGTCACTTCGCAAACTTATAGATCAAATCCATCATTTCCTGATAGGTCTTCTCGGCGGCGGCTTCATCACCATCACGCAGAGCGTCCGTGACACAGTGCTGCAAATGGTTTCGCATGAGCAGTTTGCCCACACCGCGCATCGCTTCGTGAACCGAGGAAATCTGATTCATCACATCCACGCAGTAGGTATCCTCTTCCACGAGACGTTTGATGCCCTTGACTTGCCCCTCAATGCGGTTTAGTCGTTTCAGCACATCGTCTTTTTGATCACCAGAAATTGCCACCCGTATCCTCCTCTAAAACTGGGCATACCCCCTACCCCTATATTACAACACAGATAATGAGAATGTCAAGTACCCACAAAGAAATTTTGTAGAATAATGAAAGAGAATTCGCTCATTTTTTTATATCAGCACAAAGCCCCCGACGCTTTGCGTCGGGGGCTGAGATCATGTGGTACTCACTATCACTCTTCTATAGAACTCATTTGAACATAGCACGAATCCGCGTCCGAAGGACGCTTGGCGGAACGCCATTTCAGACGGGGGTTT
>CAZPZP010000263.1:0-5955 GCA_964591025.1 uncultured Chthonomonadaceae bacterium | reverse complement strand
GGCGACTGTAGCTCAGTGGTTAGAGTGCCAGGTTGTGGCCCTGGAAGTCGTGGGTTCAAGTCCCATCAGCCGCCCTTTGTTTTTCTCCTATATTCTCCACGCGCAGACCCAAGCGCACCACACCGAACGATTACAATATACTAACTCACCTCTCGCAGCGGGGGTTGAAAACCCCCGTCTATAAAAAACAAGCGTCTTTCAGACGCACAATTCATCCCAATTGGAAAGTATTTGCGTCTGAAAGACGCTTGTACTTTGTTGCCGGGTACTTTCAGTACCCATTGCGAGAGTTGAGTCATTTATTTTCAAGGAGAATTCTCGTAGGTAACCTCTGCAAATCGGCGTTTGCATTTTTCGGACTTACGGCACTGTCCATAGCAACGCAGTCCGCTCATGCTCAGACCGCTCATGCCATCGCGAACGGCGGCGACACACTCATCAGTTTCAATGTCAGTACGCCCGGAACCGTGACGACGGTTGGTACGTTCGGTGCGGGTCTGTTCTTGGATGCGATTGATTTCCGTCCCGCAACCGGGCAGCTTTTTGGCTATTCCGACTTGGCGGACACGCTCTATACTGTCAATACCAGCACGGGCGCCGTTGACCGTAGTGGCGGCGAACGCCGGACTGACCAACACGTTCCAATTAGGCATGGACTTCAACCCGACGATTGACCGCGTTCGTGTTGTAACGGACAGCGCACAGAACATTGTCCTCAATCCCAATAACGGCGCGGTGACGTTCAATATGTCGAACCTCATTTATGGCGCGGCTGATCCCAATGCGAACACCAACCCATCCATCATTGACAGTGCCTACAAAAACAACATCGCAGGTACGGGGGCGCCGACAACCCAATATGCCATTGACTACGGCGCAGATATTCTAACGACACTCGCCAACAATGCGGGAACGCTGACAGCCATCGGTGCGCTTGGCGTTAATACCGATGTTTTCACAGGTTTCGATATCTTTTCTGCGACAGCAACAAGCAACGCCGCGTATGCGCTGTTGACTCCTGTTGGCGGCACAGCAGGTCTGTACAGCATTAATCTGGGAACGGGATCGGCAACATTGCTTGGCGGTTTGGGAACGACATTGCCTCAGGTATATAGCCTTGCAATTGTTCCCACGCAAGTACCGGAACTGGGTTCGGTTGCATTATTGCTTGGTGCGAGTGCGTTCGGCGTTTCTCTGATGCGCCGTCGCAGCCGCAAATAGTTTCAGGCTCCGGCATCTAACAGCCGCACTTCTGGAACAAAAAACAAAACGCCCCGCTGTCATTCAGGACGGGCAGCGGGGCGTTTTTTTATGAAAGTCCGGGTACAGGAACGTACCCGGCTAAAAAACAGATGTCCTACGGACGAAAATCCCTTGTTTTGAGAGTGTTACCCTCTGCATGAGAATTTGAGTGCGAAGCACGGCACGGCAGAACGCCCCAAGCAGAGGAATTCATTCCGCTGGGATCGCATCAAGGGACAAATCTAATTTCTGAGAGGGCAATAATCGCTTCGGCGCGAGTCCCTGTGAAGGTTTCGGGCAAGTCCGATTCCCAAAAGGTGCGCCAACTTGTCCATGTTTCGGGGTTTATCGGTTCGTCGGGGCGGAAGAGGAGATCAGTCTCGCTCACAAGAGGAAAGCCGAGAGTCGTGGCAATTTGCACCGCATAAAATGCGGAATGATCGAGCGGAACATCAATATACCAGTGAAGCGGGATTCCCCTCTCGATAAGCTCACTTTGAAAAAGATTGGTATAGTTTTCGCTGGCGTAGACTTCGTCAGGCGTTGTGCCATGTTCAATACAAAATGCGGCAAGCAAGGCAGACGATTCGCCGATGTTCCATTCGATGGGATGGAGGCGAGAGGCTCCGTTTGTGAGGTGGGTCGTGCCGATGTTTTTGCACGCAGGGAGCAGATTTTTGAGACGAACGGGAATCAACGCGCCCAATGGAATCTGAAACGGGCGTGTCGGTACATAATAGTTCGGTTCGCCGTGTCCGTTGGGGTGTATATCGAGGGCGTAATGTCCAATTCCTACGGAATCGGGCATAAAAGCGGCGCGGGCGTTGTCACCACAACAGACGTTTCCTTGAAAATCTTTAACGACAATCTCCTGTTCCAAAATGCGGCGTTTGGGAATGATGCGGCGCGATTCTCGAATATAAGGCGCGGGCGAGCAACCGTGTTTTGTGCCAAAAATCTCTTTGGCGAGTTTCATTTCGGGATAGCCGAATGGTTGACCTGTCAGTGGATTATCGAGCGGCGCGAAGTCAGATTCTTCTCGCGGGCATTCGGTTTGGAGCCAATAGCAGTAGCCACGAGAGACGCGCACTGCCTTATTGAGCGTGAGTTTGACGGCTGCTGCATCGCCTGCGCCTTCGCCGATGATGTTGCCACCATAATAGTCGTTTCCGGCAGTATTGATCATGGCGACATCGGCAGGAATATGTTCAGCTGCGAAGTTTTCTGCCGCCAAAATGCGCCGATATGTCCACCACGGGTATTTACCGTTGAAAAGCCCGGTGATGGCTCCGTGTTTGATATGGTAGTTTTGGAGTTCTTTGAGTTCGGCGTAATCGTGCGGCGGTTCGATGACATTTTTCGCGGCAGTGTCGGGTGACCATTCGAGGGCGAACGGGAACGTAAATGGCTGAACCCAATGCGGCTTGGCTTCGGCGGGCGCGTCGGGTTCACCGGTCATGGCAAAACTTTCGGCTCCGGTAGTCCAATCTTCGCCTTCCCTACCGACTGCCGCCAAAACGTCGCCTGAATCCGTTGCGTCGAGGACATATTTTGGAAAAATCTCTCCCTCAGTATTATCTGCAAAACGCACGTTGACTCTTGTGATTGTATCGTTTTCAGCATCGAGTGTGTAGGCAGTCGGGACTGCCATAACAAAAAGACGCAAAGGACGATTTCTTACATAAGGACTTAGCATTCTTAAAAGAATATTATGCCCAACTTGCGGCTCGAAACTTAATTTGCTGACCCAACAACTGCCAACATTGAGAAATGGGCTGGCTTCGGCTTCAGGGGTAAGCGGCTTATGTTCGCGATAATAGCTGCGGATTGTGTTGCGGAAGTCGGCGTAGCGGCGTGTGGCTCCAAAATATTCGATATGGGCGTGTTCGTCGGGAATACTGACACCCTGCTCTGTAAGTTGACCGCCAATCCAATCGCTTTCCGCCAATAGAATCACATTGACTCCGGCTTCGGAAGCGGCAAGGGCTGCGGCAACTCCGCCTGTACTTGCTCCAATAATGAGAATATCGCAGTGAATTGTGTCCATTTATTTGTGTGCAATATGTAGGGTCTTGGTGATCTCGCTTGTGGTTTTTGCCTCGGTTACTTTGCCGTGCGGAACATCTTTGAGGGTTCCGGTTTGGAGCAAAATCAGAATCAGAGTTCCCATAATGAGGCGATAAATGATGAATACGTTCATGTTATGGCGGCGTATAAAGCCCAAAAACCAGTGAATGACCACAAAGGCGACAATGCCCGCAACCACCGTCCCAACAGTAAACGGAACGATTTGCTCGAAGGCGCGGGGCTTGATTACGTCTTTGTAGAGTTCATAAAGACCGGCGGCGGCGAGAGCAGGAATACTCAATAAGAAGGAAAAGCGGGTTGCGCTGTCACGGTCAATGTTGCGAAAAAAGCCAGCCGTTAGGGTCGCGCCGGAGCGAGACGTTCCGGGAATCAGGGCGAGGCACTGCCCGAACCCGATAACGAGCGAGTCCGTCCAAGTGAGGTCTTCCAGTTTGCGGTTCATTTTGCTGGCACGCTCGGCGAGATACAGCACAATTCCAAAAACGATAAAGGCGGAAGCAACCACATATAGGCTGCGGAAACTGCCTTCAATCTGCTTTTTGAGAAGGAAACCGACTGCCAAAATTGGCAGAGAACCGATAAGCGCGTACCACCCAAGCCGGGCGTCCACATCCTCGGCGGGGAGATTGAACGGGGTTTTGGTGCGGGCGATTCCTTTTAAGTAGCGGACGATCTCTTTGCCGAAGTAGGCAATAATGGCGACAATCGGACCTAATTGGATAACCGCCGAAAATGCGGCTCCGGGATCGCCCCAACCCAAAAACTGTGGGATAATCTGGTTGTGCGCGGTGCTGCTGACCGGCAGAAACTCGGTTAATCCTTCCACAATTCCAATGACAATGGCTTGCGATATCGAAAGCGGTTCTCCCGCCATAAGGGTCTGTCCTCCGAAAAGTGCGTTGCGCGGATTTGAGTATACCAGAGAAAAACAAGGAGTAGGGAGCAGGGAGCAGGACACTGCACAAATAGAACAGAGAAATGCGCGTAAGAAATCGGGGAACAATTTGCAGAGTTTTTGTCTTCTTAAATTCGGTTATTGACACATATTCGCTAAAAAAGTATACTGTTCGGAAGGGATAACCAAGCCCACTCTGACCGCTCAAAGACGATAGCGGCAAAAAAGCACCGGAGCAGGAAGGCAACTCGACCTTTGGATAAGATTTATATTGTTGGCGGCAAACCGCTTGAAGGACTCGTTGAGATTGGCGGAAGCAAGAACGACTGTGTCGCAATTATGGCGGCGGCTCTGCTTGTGCCGGGCAAAACGGTTCTTCGTAATGTCCCTAAAATCAGTGATGTCTACACACTGATACAAATTCTCGGCAAATTGGGCGCACACTGCCATTTCAGAGAAGATGACGCACTGGAGATCGACGCCACACGCCTTACGACTTCCACTACCCCCCACGAATTGGTACGCCAAATGCGGGCGTCGTTCAATGTCTTGGGTGCGCTGCTTGTGCGCTTTGGTCATGCGGAAGTGGCGATGCCGGGCGGCTGTGACATCGGAGCGCGTCCCGTGAATTTCCACATCAAAGGCTTGGAGGAGTTGGGCTGTCGGCTCAATCTCGAACACGGCGTTTATATCGGTGAAGTGGCACGCTTCGAGGGCGCAACAATCTCGCTGGACTTTCCGAGTGCCGGGGCGACTCAGCACCTCATGGTCGCTGCGTGCCGTGCAAGGGGGCGCACTGTCCTCGACAACTGTGCGGGCGAGCCGGAAATCGTTAATATCGCTGACTTTCTGAATGCGTGCGGGGCGAAAATTCAAGGCGCGGGAACTTCGACAATCTTTATTGATGGCGTAGATGAACTGCATCCGGCGGAATTTTCCATCATTCCCGACCGTCTTCAAGCCGGAACCTACGCGGTGGCGGCGGCGATTACCGGCGGCGATGTCATTATCAAAAATGTGCGCGAAGATCACTGCCGCCCCATTTTCGCCAAACTGCGCGAGGCGGGCGTGGACGTTCAGCGCGGCAATCAAAGTGTGCGGATACGGCGCAAAGCCCGCACGATTTTGCCCGTCGATATCAAGACAATGCCGCATCCCGGATTCCCAACGGATATGCAACAGGTCTTCGCGGCACTCCTTTCGACGGCAAACGGCGTCTCGATTATTACCGAAACGGTTTATGAAAGCCGCTTCCGCTATACCACCGAACTTGCCAAAATGGGCGCAAACATCATTGTAGATGGCAGGCAGGCGAAGATCACCGGCAATGAACGGTTGACAGGCGCGGCAGTCTCCTGCACCGATTTACGCGGCGGGGCGGCAGTGGTATTGGCAGGTTTGGTCGCAGAAGGTGAAACCGAGATCGATACCCTGCACCATTTAGATCGCGGCTACGAGAGCATTGTCCCCACCTTGCGCGGTTTGGGAGCCAATATCTCACGCGGGCGCGGCGTCGCCGAAGAATTCATGAAGCAAACGGCGTAGGGGGGTCGGTGGGTCATTGGGCAATGCAAAACAGCAGAATAAATTTCCGACGGACTTCATAGACGGCGGAATGAATCGTTGCTGTCCAAACCTCGTTGCTGGCTTTGACCGGAGGTTTTAAACCCCCGTCTGGAAAAAACAAGCGTCTTTCAGACGCACCGAGTGGCGATTTGTCCCGTCTGAAA
>CAZPZP010000262.1:0-5968 GCA_964591025.1 uncultured Chthonomonadaceae bacterium | reverse complement strand
GGGAGGAAGGCGTTTAAGGGCGGTTTGGAGTTCGGCACGGAAGGCGGCGTCGGTTTGCAACTGCTCTGAGGCGGCAATACAATGCCTGAACAGATCGGTCAGAATTTCGACGTCCATGGTCGGAGCCATGCAGACGTTCGCGACTTGCCCATCGGCGGTACGATACGAGTTTTCGGGTGAGTTCGAGGGCGCAGTCACGAGAAAGTTGTTCTTGGGTTCCGCAACCAAAAAATCGAGGCAAAATCGTGCCGCCTCCTTCATTGTTGGGTAGACTCGGTTGAGATAGGCGTTTGCACCGCCGTAATCTTTGAGTGATTTGTCGTCCCCGAAAGCATAACGCTCCCAAAGATGCTGACAGAGCCATGCCGCCGCCATCGGAAACTGCCCCCACGACGGATGTTCACCGGGAGATGTGAAACCCCAAATGTTCGAGATGGCATGCGCCACCCAACCGCGTGCGCCATATTGAACTTTGGCGGTTTTGGCTCCTGTTTTCGTCAGGGATTCGATATATTCAATAAACGGCGTATGGCACTCGGCGAGATTGGTGGTTTCCGCGTGCCAATAGTTCATTTGATCGTTGATGTTGTGGTGATAATCGCCATTCCATGGGGTTTGGATACTCTCCGTCCAAATTCCTTGGAGGTTGGCGGGCAAAGCGTCACCAGCACGCGAACTACTGATGAGCAGATACCGCCCATATTGGAAATAGAGCGCGGCAAGTGCGGGATCATCGGAACCCCGTTGGACGGCAGCAAGGCGTTCATCTGTGGGCAAAGTTCCGTTTGCAGTCGTGCCTAAATCGAGTGTGACACGGCGAAACAGAGAGCGATACTCTTTGAGATGGGCAGCAAGAAGACGCGAATATGGAGTTTTGGCGGCGGTTTCAACCGCGTTTTGTGTCGTCAGCGCGGGATTTTTGTCTTTGTAATCGGTGGCGGCACTGAGAGCGATTTTCACCGTATGGGCATTCTGAATTTGCAGTGAATGTGCGTTGTATGTGACGGTTCCGCCTTCGGTAGTTACACGCAGACGTGCAACGGCAATCATTCCTTCGCGTCGGGCTTTGTCTTTCTCCTTCCCGCTTGGCAATCTCACTGTCATCAGCAAGCCGTTTGCGCCGTCCTGTTCCACCGTTGAGTTTTGTTCGCGGTCAAGAGAAATCCGCAGATTGAGACGTTCGTATTCTGTGGCGGTGATCCGAGTGATGAGAGCGCGTGCCGGTTGGGAGGCGAACAGTTCCCGTGTGATCTGCCCTCTCTCAGTGCGATAGCGAACGGTTGCGGTTGCGGTATCCAAATCCAGTTCGCGCTGATAGTCTTTGACCTGTGACGGCGTATTCTCGAACTTTATCCGCAGGTTGCCGAGAATCTGATAAGAACCATATTGGGCGTTCGCACCGTTGCCGCCGCTGGAACCCGCGCCGAGACACGCGATTTTGTCATACGTCAGTTTTTGGGCTTCGACAACCTTGCCCTCGAACAGCAGTCTGCGGATTTCGGGCAGCCACTTTTTGGCGTCGGGATTGTCGGCGTCTTGCGGACTGCCCGACCACAGGCTTTTCTCGTTGACAGCGATCCGCTCTTCGGCAATGCCCCCGAATACCATGCCGCCAAGCGAGCCATTCCCAACGGGCAGGGCTTGCGACCATGCCCGTGAATTCTGCCATGACCAGCCGCTTTCCTTCTCACCAGCGACAGTTGCGGGCTGCGTGTAGCGGAGTTTGAGGTCGGCGGAATCGTCTGCCGAGACTGTCTGCGTGAGTGCCATGAGCAAAAGTCCAAAGTAAAGAAGGCAAGGCAAACGGTGTCCGGGTACAAAAACGTACCCGGCAGAAAAACAGACTTCCTTCGGACGAACCAGTTGGAAGTTTGTGGCAATCTCAGAGGTTATTGCCCATAGACAGGCGGAGATTTTACCTCTATAATCACGCAAGAGTTCTAACAAGAGGCACGATCTCACAATTTGCACGTCCGTAGGACGTCTGTTTTTTAGACGGGTACGTTTTTGTACCCGAACGCGGCAGTTCTGCCCTAAGTCAGCGTGTTGAGAAGGCATAGATTGTTGTCTGCTTATAGGTATCGCCGGGTTTGAGGATCGTTGAAGGAAACTTAGGTTGATTGACCGAATCGGGAAAATGCTGCATCTCGAAACAGAAGCCCGCTTGCTTTTGATAGGCAGTTCCGTCTCTGCCTTTGAGCGTGCCGTCGAGGAAGTTTCCGGTGTAGAACTGCATTCCGGGTTCCGTCGTGAACGCCCGCATGACACGCCCTGAAGTCGGCTCATAGACTTCTGCCGCCAGCGATAGATTGCGTCCGCCCGCGTTGAGAACGTAATTGTGATCGTATCCTGCGGGATCGCCGCCTGTCTGCTCGATACGCTCACTGATGGGGCGCGGCGTGAGGAAGTCGAAGGCAGTTCCCTGTACAGACTTGATCTCGCCGGTTGGAATCATCGTCGCGTCAACGGGTGTATATTTCTCTGCAAAAATCTGAACAATATGATTGTGGACATTGCCTGTTCCTGCCAGATTGAAATAGGTGTGATTGGTGAGGTTGAGAGGAGTCGTCTTGTCTGTAGTCGCAGCATACTCGATCTTGAGTTCGTTTTCGTTGGTCAGCGTGTAGGTCACAGATACACTGAGCGTGCCGGGATAGCCTTCGTCACCGTCCGGGCTTTTGAGGGTGAACTGAACGCTGCCTCCCTCCTCGCTTTTGGCAATCTTCGCGCCCCAAACTTTTTTATCGAAGCCCTTGATTCCGCCATGCAGAGAGTTTGGTCCATTGTTGATCGCCAGTGTGTACTCTTTGCCTTCGAGCGTAAATTTGCCATTGGCGACACGGTTGGCGACGCGCCCCGCGATAGAGCCGAAAAACGGATGCCCTTTGAGATACGCGGCAAGGTTATCGAAGCCGAGTGTGACATCCGCCATTTTGCCCGCTTTGTCTGGGGCTTGGAGCGAAATCAGGGTCGCGCCATAGGTCATGATTTTGGCGGTCATGCCAGTTTTATTAGTCAGTGTAAAGACATCAACCTCTGTGCCGTCCGCTGTTTTGCCGAAGGATTGTTTCATTACCGCTCTCCGTTGCTTGCCTTGCTTGGCTTGGAATTTGTTGGGAATTTCGCGTTGCTGGGCGTACGCCATAATCAAAGTGCCGCAAAGTGTCGCGCTGATCATCACCGCCGCCATCGTTTTGCCGTATAATTGCATTGTCTTTGCTCCTTGAGAGGGAAGGGTTGGCGGTTTATTCGACAAGGGTAAGCCGATTCCCTGCTTTGTAAGGAAGTTATGGGTGATTTGGTCGGCTTGTAACAGGCGCGGGGGAATTTCCCGTAAAAAAGAGCAGAAACTGTTTCGCTCTCGAAAATCTGACGGCAATGCAGGAGTTTTCGTGCAAAAATGCCAATAATTCTGTTTGAATCGCCGCTTTTTTACAACGCATTTGAGTAGAGTATCGGAACAACATTGAGATTTCTAAAGTCATTTTTGAGGAGAGAACATGGTCGCTGTCGCGAAAAAGTTATTGCTCACGCCAGAAGAGTATTTGGCGTTGGAGCGGGACGCAGAATATAAAAGTGAGTACTTCGATGGCATCATTGTTGGAATGGCAGGAGCCAAACCGGAACATAGCACGCTCACTTTTAATTTGACGGGAGAGATCTATCCCCATCTCAAAAGAACAAATTGCAAAGGGGCTGTCTCTGAACAGCGTGTAAAAGCCGCCGTTGGCACACACTACTACTATCCCGATATGGTGGTAACGTGTGGTGAGCCAGCGTATGAAATCGTTCAAGGTTTGGAGACACTGACAAACCCGACGTTGATCATCGAAGTTTTGTCGCCTTCAACCGAAAGTTTGGATCGCGGCACAAAATGGATGAACTATCAGCGTATTTCCACCTTGCGCGATTACCTGATGGTCTGGCAGGAAAGACCCCGAATCGAACATTTTGCTCGTTCCGGCGATGGAAATTGGGGGTATCAGATGCTGGAGGGTTTAGAGGCGGTGCTGGTCATCAATCACCTTGATATTGAGATTCCGTTCTCGCTCATATACGATGGAGTCGCATTCGATGAAGATGAGAAAGAGATTTAAAGGAGTAGGCTTGTGATTTGTCGGCAATGCAGCGCGGATTATTCCCCGTTGCTTCCCGGTTGTCCCCATTGTTATGATCGAGACGCGGCAAAGCAGGTGCGCCCCGATGTCACGCGCCGCTTGCCCGATTTATCGGCATCCAATACGCGGCATCTGGTGCGGCTCGATACGTGTCCGAATTGTCGCTTTCTGACGTTCCCGACAGACACAATCTGTCCGTCATGCGGGATTCCCTTGCGGCAGGGCGGTAAAATTTTGACGATGGAAACGGTACAACCCGCTCCTGACCGAAGTGATCTATGGCGCAAAGCCGCCCTCGCGGCTGCGATTGGCGGCGTGTCGCTTGTAGTTCTTGTGATGCTATTCACGCTATTTCGACTGATGCGCCTCTAGAATTTTGGCTTTCCTCTTCCAATTTTACGGGTAGACGACACTCCCCACGCCCGGATCCCACATACTGCCGTCGGTATCGGAGCGGCTGCCGTTATAGAAGCCGAGCGTGATCACTTGGTTCATTGTGGTGCAGGACGGACGATTAAAATTCACGAACGCCGTCTGATCCGAGACGCGCCATGTTTGACCGGGGTTCATTGCCTTAACATGACCATCGGCAAACAGAAAATCGGACTTGTTGGCGTGGTACTTCTGAATCATGCCGACACAGAGCGGCGGAAATCCGCTGGCTCCGGTATTAAAGAACGGGCTGGCATTGCGATTGGCGTTGCCATTAGGGGCTTGGGCAACCTCTGCCATCACAATGAATTCGGCGGGCGAGCGGACAAAATCGGGATTGACGCCGTTGTGAAACCCATCGAACCGAGGATACTGCACGTTGCCGCTGGCAGTCACCGACTGTCCCGGATGGACAGAGCGGGCGTAATCGTTCATCGCATAATTCTGTCCGACTAAGAAGCCGCCGTTCGCTCGCAAAGCGTTTGGACACGACCAGACATTGCTGACGGGACCTTTACCGCGTGACTTGATATAGGGATAAAGCCCGGAGTAGGTATTATCGACTCCATTCGTGGTGCTGTACCATGCGGGCGCGACGTAGCCCGCAAAGGGAACCGGCGTATAGTTTCGCCCGCCCGGACAGGGATAGGTTCCGTCATAATCGGAGGCGTACATTCCAAAAGCGATACTGAACTGCTTCATATTGCTTTGGCAGGTCGCTTGGCGGGCTTTCTCGCGTGCCTGAGCAAAGACGGGGAACAGGATTGCGGCGAGGATCGCGATAATGGCGATAACAACGAGCAGTTCTATGAGTGTGAAACCCGTTTTACAGGCTGAATTTTGCATGGAATAGTCTCCTTCGCTACAGTATACGCACTATTGAGTAAATTCGATGTTAAGAGAGGATTAAATCTGAGATTGTTCCGTTAAATGTCGAATAAATTTTTGGGCAAAGTGTGCTGTCGGAAGGTATGCTATTGGCACGATGGAGTTCCATTACAGTCTGAGGCTTTCGGCTCCGCGTGAGCGGGTGTGGGAATTGTTGGCGGACAACGACCGCATGAACCGCGAAATCGGAATGCCTGTGGTGACGTATGAGTTCATGCCCCGCGCTGTCGGCGGAACCGATACCTATGGAACCATCACATTCGGCGGGCGTGCCATGCGCTATCGCGAACTGCCGTATACCTATCTCCGCCCCGAATACTATATCGAACATCGGATTTTCGATGCGGGTCCCATTCGCGAATTCCGTGTTCATATCACTTTGGATTCGGATGGCGGCGGCACGCTTGCCCGATGCCGTGCCGAACTGATTGGCGGCTCGGTGGTTTCGGCTCCCATTTTGCGGCTCATGGGCAAAAAACTTATGGGCGACCTCGCAAGAGCGTGGCAGTCGTTCGCCTCCTATCTTGCCG
>CAZPZP010000261.1:0-5994 GCA_964591025.1 uncultured Chthonomonadaceae bacterium | reverse complement strand
GGGTATTAGGAGAGGGGTTGGGGGTGAGGTAAAGACGCTTGTACTTTCTTGGCGGGTACTTTCAGTACCCGCTGCGAGAGGGGAGCTATACAGGTATTTTTCGAGGTTGTCAGGGAGAGAGAAGCCTCAAAATCTATGTCATATTTCTACCTTGACAGAGTATCAGTATCTGACCGAACTTGATACTTTAGTTTTCTGGTAAATTGGGTTGCCGATGAGCCTTCGAGGAGGGCAAATGTCAGACAGTTGCCCTCTCAAAGACCCAAGAGCAATTCTTTTTTTCCTCTTTTTCTGCCCATCAGGACAACAGGGAGAAATGCCGAAAAGCCCTTTTGAGAGTGAGAGGCTACCAAAGCGTCACGCAGACAAAAGTCAACATGATTTTACCGGAAACTAAAGCTTTACGGTATTCTGTGAAGAGGTGGACGGAAACATGGGAGATTCAATGGTGACTGTTCGGAGAATGATTTTTGCAATAAGTGTTTTATGTGCTTGCGTCTGCCCGTCTCGAAAAGTCAGTGCCGCGCCGCAGGATGTGGTGATTATGATTCATGGGGCAGGGGGCGGCGGCTGGGAATATGACCGATGGAAGCCGATTTTCGAGCGTGCGGGTTGGCGTGTGATCGCCCGTGACCTTGTGCCGGTCAAGGCAGGTTTGGCAAAAACCACGTTCGCAAATTATGTCGCGCAGGTGAAGAGTTGGATACCGCGTGAACGAAAGCGGCTGGTCTTTGTCGGGGCGAGTCTCGGCGGCATTCTCGCGCTCAAAGCGGCGGAAAGTGCCAAACCCGACGCGATCATTTTGATCAACAGTGTGCCGCCAAAGGGAGTTGGAAACCGCAGCAATACCAAACCCTCTCCGCCGATCATTCGCTGGGCAAACGGCAACATTCAAGATACCCGCGACTCGCTGCCCGATGGCGATGAAGCGACAATCCAATGGGCGCACCCACGCTGGCGTGACGAGTCGGGAGCGGTTCTGAATACGGCACGGCAGGGTATTGCTGTACGAAAACCAACGGTTCCGGTTCTGGTAGTCATCGGCGCAAACGATACCGACATACCTGCGGCCATCAGTTTGCGCCTTGCGCGGTGGGCAAACGCCGATGTCTACCAATATGCGAAAACAAGCCATATCGGTCCACTCATGGGACGCCGCACCCCTGAAATCGCCGACGCCGCCCAACGCTGGATCACTTCCCGCAGAAAAAAGCGTGTTGAGAATTAACGCATTTTGACGATACGCCGCCCATCATACGACGGCTTGATCGTTCCCTTCGCTTTGATATAAGCAACAACAGTTTCGAGGCGCGGCTTTTTGGTGTCGGTTTTGTCCTCGATGCCTTCCAAAGCGAAGCGGGCAAAATAGTTGTTGGTCGCGCCGGAATAGATTTTGTCGTCTTCGAAAGGCTTGCCGTTGATGGTCGCTTCTTTGAGTTCGCCGCGCTCGTAAACGTAGCGAATGCCGGAAACAGCCGGACGGTTTCGCGCCAAAATCGCCTTGATCTGCTTGCCAGTTGCCTTGAACGTGACAATGGTATTACCGAACGGATCAACAGTGACCATATCCCCGTAAGTGATCACGCCGCGCACAATCGGCGCACGCACTCCGCCCTGATTTTCGATAGCGAACTCCACGCCCATCTGTTCGCGCACCGCGTCGGCGACGAGATTGTATTCCGCCTGATTGTCCCCGATTTCGGTAAAGTCGGAGTCTGCTTTGCCAATTTCCGCGCCGAATTTCCCTTTGATTGGCTCCCAATACTTCGCGACAACCGCAGCGGTTTCGGGGTCTTCGGCGAGGGCGGAAGTGATCGGAAGCAGTACGCCGTTGTACTTGGAGACCGTCCACGAATCGGCGGGTTCTTTATGAAAGGTCAAATCCAGTTTGCCGAGTGAACCGCCCCATTGATGCGCCTGAACAATCACCGCGCCGCGCACGGAATAGGGGCGCAGGTCAGTCGGGCGCGGAACCAGCACCGGCTTCGGCACAAGGGTATGCGAGTGTCCGCCGACAATGACATCAATTTGAGGAACCGCCGCCGCGAGTTCAATATCCTCTTCAACGCCGATATGAGTCAGGGCAATGATGATGTCGGCTTGCTTGCGGAGTTCCGGCACAAGGCGTTTGGCGGTTTCGATGGGCGGCTCCATCTCGAACGCCTCTTTCGCTGCCGGATAGGTTCGCGCATCGTAAGTCATCAATCCCAAAAACGCGATTTTAACGCCGTCGATCTCTTTGATCACATACGGCTTATAGACCAAATCTTTGGTTCCCTTGACTGTCGAATTGGCGGAAAGCAGGGGGAACTTGGCTTCGGCGATCATTTTGCGAACTTGCGCGGGGGTGTTGTTATATTCGTGGTTGCCGGGCGTCGCGAGATCATAGCCGATGGCGTTCATCGCGGCAATGTCGGCACTGCCGAAATACTCGGTTGAAAACGGAGTGCCGTCGCAAATATCGCCGCAGTCCACAACAAGCGTCGTGTGTTTGGTTTCGGCTTTGATGCGCTTGACAAGAGTGGCACGTCGCGCCACACCGCCGATATTGCGCCGCACTTTGACCAGAGAAACCATCGAGTTGGCTTCGACGACATCGGGATAACTAAACGGCAGCAAGTGTCCGTGCGTATCATTGGTGTGCAAAATCGTCAGTTTTACGTCGCGCTTGACGTCTTGGGCGAAGGCAAGTGACGTGAGAAGCAGAAGCCATGCACCAAGCAGGGTGCGGCGGGTGATTCGGTTCATGTTCAAGAGAAAAGTGCCTTTCTTTTTGGAAGGATTTATAGGATTGCCACAAACGCCGCGAATAGTTTGCGCGAGCGTTCATCATGCGTTGCTGTCTCTTCGGGATGCGATTGGACGGCGACAACATAACGGTTTAGGGGCAGTTCGACAGCCTCGATGACGCCATCGGGAGCAGTCGCCGTCACGATCAAGCCGCTGCCAAGTCGGTCTATCGCCTGATGGTGATGCGAATTGACCTGCATCGCGCCCGCGCCGACAATGGACGCAAGCCGGGTATCGGCATTGATATTCATGGTATGAGTAAACGTGTCGCGAGTAACGCCCAATTTGCTTTGCGCGTGAACAATATCGGAAGGCTTTTGGGTCGGCAAATCCTGATACAGTGTGCCGCCGAGTGCCACGTTCAGGGTCTGCAAGCCGCGACAGATACCGAAGATTGGCACATTCTGTTCGAGGGCGAGTTTGATCAGCGGCAATTCCAGTTGATCGCGTTCGGCGTCGGTATCTTCCAATTCCGGCAGAGCGTTTTGTCCATATTCGGCGGGAACCATGTCCACGCCGCCGGACAGCAGCAGTCCGTCAATCGCGCCGAGATACTTTGCCGCCATTTCCGCCCCGCCGAACACGGGCAAGATCAAGGGAATCCCACCCGCGTTTTCGATGGCTCGCGCATATTTTCGGTTGAGAACGTCGCGCTCGCCGTAGGGAGATTGCAGGACAGTACTACAGGTGATGCCGACACGTTTGAGAGACATAAAATTTTCGTTTCTAATAAAAGTATTCAACGGGCTAAATCCCGTCGCTCGATGACGTTCCGCCGAGTGTGCTTCGCACACAAATTCGGTTGAATCAATTTTACCCGCAAATCCAGCCTCGCCTTGATTCTCGTGGTGATGTGCCGTATATTGAAGTATGGCTAACTCGATTTTAGAAACGCTTCTCACCAAACTGCGCGAAGCAACCCAAAACAGCGAGTACAAGGGCAAACTCTCTCTCGTCGGCGGGCTGTTACGCGATCAGGCGTTGGGGCTTCCGCTCGGCAGCGATCTTGATCTTGTGCTGGAAGGCGATGCGGTGGCACTCGCCCTTTTTCTTTATCGCGCTAAACTCTCGCCGCATTATCCTGTGACCTATCCGCGTTTCGGAACGGCGATGATTCATGTCGTTGTCGAAGGCAAGAGTTATCCCGTCGAACTGGTTTCCGCCCGCGCCGAGAGTTACGCCCCCGAATCGCGCAAGCCGGAAGTGCGGCAGGGAACGCTTCAGGAAGATGTCCTTCGCCGCGATTTTACCATCAATACCCTGCTCCAAAATCTGCACACCGGCGAAACCTTAGATTTGACGGGCAAGGCATTCGATGATCTGCACGCAGGGATTATTCGCACGCCGCTGGAACCGCGCATCACCTTTTTCGACGATCCGCTCCGAATGCTGCGGGCGATACGATTTGCGGCACGGTTTGGGTTCGAGATTGAAGCCACGACATGGCAGGCGATTGTCGCCGAAGCCGAACGTCTGCAAACTTCGGCGATCTCGGCAGAGCGTATCCGCGACGAGTTTCTCAAAATCGCCAAACTGCCGGGCGCAAAGTTCCGGCTTGGAATGGAATTACTGCTTCGTTCGCGGCTTTTGGAGCAGTTTTTGCCCGAAATGCTGCCGATGATCGGCTGTACACAGGGCAATTGGCATTTGCACGACGTTTGGGATCATACCCTGCTCGCTCTCACGTTTTTGCCCGACGATGCCCCGCTTGAAACGCGACTTGGTTTATTGTGGCACGACATCGGCAAACCTCCTACGCGCTCTGTTGGTGAGGACGGCGCGAGCGTGCGGTTTTATGGGCATCCCAAAGTCGGCGCGGAGATGGTACGGGGAATCATGAACCGTCTGAAATTCTCAAACGACGAGATCAAAGCGGTGACAACTCTGGTCGCCAAGCATATGCGCCTTGGCGAATACAAATCCGATTGGAGCGACGCCCCCGTGAAGAGGCTGATTCGTGATGTGCATCCCTATTTGGACGAGTTGTTCGTTTTGGCGCGGTGTGACCGCGATGCTGTCGGCAACATCCCCGCCGAAGAAGCCGCCGATTACGAAGCCCTGCGAGCGCGGATCGATGCTCTGAACGCCCTCAGCAATGTTGCTCAAATCGAAAGCCCGCTCGATGGCAACGACATTCGAGATGTGCTGAACGTGGAACCGGGACCGATTTTGCGCGAGGCGAAAGATTTCCTGACCAACGAAGTGATAGATGGGCGAATCCGCGAGGGCGATCAGGAGGAGGCGCGGGCGGCATTGCGGGTTTGGTGGACGGAGTTCGGAGGCAGCCAGATCGTCTGACTGAAAACATCGGTGCAGACTCGCCCCGGCAGCACTACACTGACCGGAATATTGAGTTCACGCAGGGCGCATTCGGCGCGAACGGCTTTGATGATCTCTTCGTCGTTGTAGCGGCGCGAGATATGATAGAGTGCTAGTCGCTCGACTCCCGCCGCTTGTGCCAACTCAATCACGGCAGGGAGCGTGGAATGCTGGTGTCCGCGTTCGCCCGCTTCGGCGACGGTTGCGGCGTCTTCGTCAAGAAATGTGCATTCGTGAAGCAGAAAGCGAGTCGCGGCGAATACGTCCGGCGACAGCGGCTTGGTATCGCCCGACACGCTGAAAATGATCTCCTCGTGCGTCTCTGTGATGGATGCTTTGCCCTCTGCTCTGCGGCGTGCGTCAATCTCGGCTTGCGGCAATCCGCGCAGTTCCGGCTTGAGGCGTTGGACGGTTCGCCCCAGATGATAGCCCAGACACTGACTGCGACTCTTGTCGGAGGTTTGCGGAATGTGATCGGTCTCGAAGGGACGCAAAAAGTGATTGTCGGCAAGTGGAATGCGGGTTTGCGGCGTGACGGGCTGCCAGCGTGCCAGTGCCGATGTGCCAGCGTCGAACACCGACAAAAACCGCGCCATCGCCATGAGAGAGCCGCTGCCTTCGGGGTGCAAAATAGTGAGCGGCGTGCCGTTGTGATGGGCGAAACCGGCGCGAAGGTTGAGCAGTTGGAGCATTCCGGCTATATGGTCGCGGTGCGCGTGGGTGAGGGCAATATAATGGATTCGGTGAATTTTGCCTTCGAGCATTGCCGTCGTGCCGTCGCCCGCATCGAACAGCAGTCGGTGCGTCTCATCGAGAACCCAAGTCGAGACAAGCGGTGTGGAAAAGGCAGTGATTCGGGGCGGTTCCATCGAACATATCCGGTAC
>CAZPZP010000260.1:0-5995 GCA_964591025.1 uncultured Chthonomonadaceae bacterium | reverse complement strand
AATAGCATCCTGCTCGTGGAAAGCACTCACGCCGCGCATCGCGCCGCCGTCAAAGCCAAGAACATCAACAAGAAGCGCGTCGAAGAAACGTCACGCCTTATCAATCAGCAGGTGCAGGGCAATCCCGCCGTCAACGATGAAACCAAACTCGGCTTGAGTGTCCGCCCTGCAAAGCCAAGTCCTGTCATTCCCCTTGTCCCGGAGAAGTTCCAAGCGTATGGCGACTCCAACGGTGTCAACTTCCTCTCGTGGAAGGCGGCGGGCAACCGAAGCGGCACGCAGTATGAGATCTGGTGCAAAGAAGGAACCAAAGAGGACTGGCGACTGCTTACCACCGCAACAACCCTACGCTACGAACACAAAGGCGTGATGCCCGGAACGCAGTATCTCTACAAAGTCCGTGCGAAACGTGCGGACAGGTTCAGCAACTTCAGTGCGATTTCTGTAGTCTATCCTGCCGCGTCGGTCAATCCGCTTGTGATGGACAAAGCCGCACAGGAGGCAACTCCGCAAAAGAGTCAGGGCTTGCTCGTTCTCTTTGAGCAAGCCCCTTGACCAGTCTGTATCAAACGTGATACCATAGCATCACAAAAAGGAGACAGCCATGACGATTCAACTGGATATTCCGCAGGAAGTGGAAAAGTATCTTGGCGATATAGACAGTGTTGCATTAAACCGCGCTCTGTTGGAAGCCACCGCCGTAGAAGCCTATCGCCAACGCAAAATCGGAACGGCAGGAGTGAGGAAGATGCTCGGTTTCGAGGATCGCTGGGATACGATAGAATTTCTCAGCAAATTCAACGCCTACCCGAATTACAATGAGGAAGACTTGGAGAAAGACAGAGCGAATCTGGAACGACTGCTGGGGAAACCGCCGAAATGATCGTCGTCTCAGATACCAGTCCTATCAACTATCTCGTTATTCTCGGTTATGTGGACGTTTTGCCTCGCCTGTTCGGAACCGTAATTATTCCGCAGGAGGTTGTGCGTGAACTGACGGCAAGCAAAACGCCGCAAAGGGTTCAGGATTGGGTCAATGCCAAACCCGATTGGCTCGAAATCCGAAGCGGCAACTCTTATTTTGTTGATGATCAACTCGCTTTCGGGGAGAGTTTTGCGATTGGTCTTGCCCTCGAAATCAACTCTGACCTTGTTCTCATTGATGAGATGTCGGCGCGTGCAGTCGCCGAAGAGCAAGGTCTGACAGTCATCGGCATTGTCGGCGTTCTCGAACGCGCCCATCAACAGGGCTTTCTTGACCTCACGACTGCCCTTGCCGAACTCAAAGCAACCACGTTTTATATCAGCGACAGTCTTATCAAGCGCGTCATAGACCGCAATCCCTGAACCGCTCCGAGTTCGGTTTCCGTATCCCCTCTGCTTCTGTTCCCTCTTGCTTATAAAAACTACGTGCTCCTCATTCGCCCCGCCACTTGACCAACCCGAAGCCAACGTGATACCATAGCGTCAAAAAAAGGAGACAGCCATGACAATCACACTGGACATTCCCGATGAAATTGAGCGAGATATATTGAGCATGGATAATGCGTTACTCAATCGCATCTTTGGCAATCGCCTCGCCCCACTGCGCGAAGTTGGAGGGGAAGATTGTCACGCTCACCGTTGCGGTCATGTCCTCCAACGTGAAGAACGCCCTTCCGTTACAGTGGTTCGCAGTCGGAACCGATCACATAGCCAACAGCTTTGACAACATCGTGCAAATCGTCATCGCTCAGAGTGCCTTGTAAACCCGCGTCGTAATCGAGTTGGTTAAGGTCGAGAGAAAGCATATTTTCGCATTGCGCGACGCAATCTTTGGTAAAACCATACTGTCCGGCGCGAAACGGGACACAGTTGGGAAATGTACTGCGGAAGGAAAAACGGGCGGAGGTGCAGACAACCACAAGGGCATAATTGCCGCGATTGAGGCTTTCGCGGGAGAGAATAATGACCGGATGCACTCCGGCTTCGGGAAAATCGGCAATATAGATTTCGCCCTGTTGAATCATTCGTCTGCGCTCAATCGCTTGGCGGCATTGCGAAGCCCGACAGCGCGGATTGCTTTCTGTTGGCGTTCGTCTTCAAGCAGTGTCTGCAATGCCTGATAGTCAGATGCGGAGATCAGATACCAGAGTGCGTTGGTGCGCGGATCGATGACGGAAACAAGCGAGTGTGTATCGTTTTGGAGCGTTTCCGCTTGGGTCTCAGTGAGTTGAATGGTCATGGCGTGTTCCTCCTCTTCCAGTATATCACGCTTTTCGTTTTGCGCCCATCGATCTGCCGACACTTCTCTCAAACGCAAGAGCGCGTACCGGAGAAACCGTTTCGTTCTCCGGCACGCGCTTGTTTCCGTTTCGCCCGCTTATGCCGCCTTTTGGAGCGTCAGTGTCACGGCTCCGTTGCTGGCATAGATAATCGCAATTTCACTGAATGTGCTGTAGACATCTCGACGCCGCGCCCGTACTCGATATTCCGTCTGCACTCCGGGTGTCGCGCCCTGATGCGTGTGCTTGACCGCGTTGGTGGACGCCAGAAACACCCATTCGCCCATACCATTCGTCCGGCAGAAAATCTCGAACGTCGTGGTTGCGGTATTGCCATTGCGTTGCCATTCAAGGAAGTTTTCGCCCAGAGAGTTGCCCGTCACGCTCAACCCTTTCGGCGGATTAGGCGCGGTTTTCTCGCCTTTCTGCCGCGTTTTCAAGCCCAATTTGGCTTTGACTTCCGGCGTGGCAGTGGTTTTGCTCTGTACGATGCGGTTGAGTTCTCGCGCCGCATTGACCATCGTTTTGCGCTGTGTGTCTTTGGCTTTGACCGCGCTTTTGTAGTCTTCACGCTTGGTGTCCACTGTTTTGACTTTGTCGTTGAAGCCCGTCGTCACGGTGTTGAAGTCGGTGATCTGCGTCATATTGAGACCGGCGGCAGTGAAGTTCGCTGTCGCCGCCGTCACAAACTGCAAGCCCCAAAACACCAACTCATCATCGCTGTTTGGCAGAAAATCCGTGTCCATCGTGTTGTTCCCTCATGGAGTATTCGCTCGGAGTCGCAGGATTTTACACAGCGGCAAGGAGAGTGTGAAAATGATCGGCGGGAAAGTGCGAAAACTGGAGACTGTCTCGAAAAAAGAATCGCGGAAATCTAACGGCGAAGTCAAAAAGGTTAAAAGCGGAAAGCAGATTGTGTCATATGGCGACGATGTGGCTTCATAGATTTTCACTGTCTGAGAGAGTGCGTTGACAACTCGGAATGCTACTGCTATAATCGCCGCAATAACGCCTCTGTAATGCCACCCTCTGTATGGATTGGCAAGAGAAGGAAGATTTATGTTGAAAACTTTGCCGCTATTGACTTCGCTGATGGTTCTCAGTACTCTGTTTTGCTTCGGGACATATCCCGTCCACGCGCAGGAAAAGCCCGCTGCAAGCCCCAAAACGGAGATATTTGCCGACTTCGAGAGCGGCAACTATGACGGATGGACACTCGAAGGCAATGCTTTCGGCACGGATCCTGCCTCCGATATGACATTTCCCGGCAAAATCACAGGGTTCGGCGGCAAGCGTTTTGTCTGCACCCTCGACCCTAAACTCGGTAACAACGCTATTGGCAAAGCAACCTCAAAAGAGTTTATGATAAATAAGCCGTTCATTGATTTCAAGATCGGCGGCGGCAAATATCCCAAAGAAGCGTGTATCAATCTCGTCGCTGACGGCAAAATCATCAAAACCGCGACTGGAAGCAACACGCCGCAACTTCAAGAATACGTGTGGAATGTTTCTGATTTTGTAGGCAAAGCGGCTCACATCGAAATTCTTGACACAACTCAATCGTCGGAACGTGGGTATATCATGGTAGATGATATATCGTTTCGTGATAATGGTGCATTGGTGGAGAAACCAACTCAGAAGGTCAAGCCGTTGCAAGCACAAGGCGACCTCCCTGCGAATGATTGGGAGCGCAGTGTTTTGAGAACAGCAAACTATTATCGCCGACTGATGGGATTACCTTATCTACGATGGGACAGGCGGCTCGCTCAAGCCGCCCGCTTGCATAGTGATTTCAGATCACGTCACTGGGGAACAGATAATAGTGGTCCGCACAATGAAACACCCGGTCTGTTCGGTTTCACTGGTTCAGAGCCTCAACAACGTATGATTGCGGCGGGCTTTCATAATGGACGGAGCCATTTTGAATGCATGACTTATAACGACCAAAGTGCCGAACAGTTGGTGACAGATCTCTTTTTGAGTTTTTATCATGGTGCCCCATTCCGTGATCCCAATATGCGCTTTATCGGGGCAGGTTTATCACAAAAAGGAGAGGGGATTATTCGTCCCGGCATCGGTACATTTGATTTCGTTGCAACAGCGAACACGTCACAAATTGTTCTTTATCCCGTACCTGATCAAACCAATGTGCCAAGCAATGGACGTATGGGCGAAATTCCTGATTTTCTCAGGATGCATCGTGAACAAAAGATTGCACGAATTGAGAACGGCGTTAAAATTGTTGAGCAACCTGACCTAATCGGAACACTTATTTCATATGAATACTATGGACAGGGCAAAGTGCAAGTGAGCAGAGCGACAGTAGCTAATTCCAAAAATATAGAAGTTCCGTGTTGGAAAAATACTCCTGCTAACGATGACCAAATGCGAACCAGCAGCATTTATCTGATTCCAAAAAACCGGTTGAAGAGGAATGAAACATATACTGTTACAGTGACAGCGGTTAGCAGTACGGGGGAAGATGTTTCCCGCAGTTGGAAATTCACGACGCTACCAAATACAAATGCTTCGCCAATCGTTGCGGATTATTCGAAGTTAGCAAATCCATCACAAGACGAAATCAAATTGCGGGGAAAGTTGACTTCCATTAACGCAGAGGACAACACCTATTTTGTAGAGGTTACAGAACTTGAGATGCCAAGAAAAGATGAATGGGACAGAGAAAACAAAATCAAAAAATTAAAGCAACCCCAAAGATGGGCAGTCAAAGTTGGTAAAGAAACTATGCTTCGGGGATTGGGCAACATTCATGGGATAGACAAGCCATCTGAGATTATTAACATTGGCGACAATCTGGCAGTGATTGGCAGGGGAAGTATATCAAATTTTACCCTTGCCGCACGTATTCTTCTCAAAAAGTAGGGAATATGTTCCCTACTCCAATGCAATAGATAGACCATCGCGAGTAAGGAAACTTGACCAACCCGAAGCCAACATGATACCATAGCATCACAAAAAGGAGACAGCCATGACGATTCAACTGGATATTCCGCAGGAAGTGGAAAAGTATCTTGGCGATATAGACAGTGTTGCATTAAACCGCGCTCTGTTGGAAGCCACCGCCGTAGAAGCCTATCGCCAACGCAAAATCGGAACGGCAGGAGTGAGGAAGATGCTCGGTTTCGAGGATCGCTGGGATACGATAGAATTTCTCAGCAAATTCAAGGCGTATCCCAACTACAATGAGGAAGATTTGGAGCATGATCGCGCCACTATCGAACGAGTGGAAAAGAGACGCGCCCAATGATTGTCGTTTCCGATACCAGTCCCCTCAATTATCTTGTTCAACTCGGCATCATCGAAATTTTGCCCCAACTTTACGACGCGGTCATTATTCTGCCGGAAGTTCATCGTGAACTGACCGCCAGTAAAACGCCCGATAGTGTGCGGGAGTGGATCGCCATGCCTCCCGATTGGCTCGAAATCAGGCAGAATACAGGGCTTGTCATTGATGACCGAATTGATCCCGGCGAATGTGCCGCTATCGCATTGGCGATTGAACTCAAACCCGATTATTTCGCTGTTGACGATTCCAACGCCAGAGAGATCGCGCTCGAATATCAGTTGGAAGTTATCGGCACAGTTGGTATTATCGAACGCGCCTATCAAGCCGGACTGCTCAACCTCAAAGATACTCTCGACCAACTTCTGCAAACAGATTTTCTCGATTGCCTTCAATCGCCAGTTTTTGGAATATTTTCATTAGACCT
>CAZPZP010000259.1:0-6013 GCA_964591025.1 uncultured Chthonomonadaceae bacterium | reverse complement strand
CCGGTGCGAGAGGCGAGTTAATCAACAACAAAGTCATTCCGACTATAAGGAGTATCCGTTTGAGACTGCGAACAGTTTTTCTTGTGGCAAGTTTGGGAATGTCGGCATTTGCTTTTGCCCAAACGTCTGCGAAAATCCCCATCAAATTTGCGCGTCAACCCTCCCTTTCTCCCGATGGCAAAACGATTGCTTTTTCCTATCTCGGCGACATCTGGACGGTTCCGGCAAGCGGCGGTAACGCTTCGCGCCTGACAATTCATGAGGCGCACGATCAGCTTCCAATGTGGTCGCCCGATGGAAATTGGATCGCGTTCTCCTCGAAGCGCGAAGGCAATTACGACATTTTCTTGATTCCGGCAGAGGGCGGACGCGCCAAGCAAGTGACATTTCATTCAGCAGACGATACTGTCAATGCATGGTCGCCCGACGGCAAATCGCTGCTGTTCGCCTCCAACCGTGAAGCGACACGCACGACAAGCCTCTATTTGTTGGACATCAAAACGGGGGCGTCCCGTTTGGTCGCCCATGATGAGTTTGCCCTGAATCATGCCGCGTTCACGCCCGACGGAACCAAAATTATCGCGACACGCGGCGGATCATGGGCACGCCGCGCCTATCGCGGCAGTCAGAACGGGCGTCTCATGCAGTTTCCGGCATCGGGCGGTTCCGGCACATGGTACTATCGCGACAACGCCAATGCGCGTTGGGCAATGCCCGCGTCCGATGGCAAGGCGTGCTGGTTCGTCAGCGACAACAATAAAGAGATGGTCGGCAATCTCGTCAAGAAACCGATGGACGGCGGCAAGCCGACTCAAGTCACGAAGTTCAAGGACGGCAATCTTTTCTATCCGTCGCTTTCCAAAGACGGCGCAAAATTGGTGTTCGAGCATGATTTCGGGCTGTGGACTCTCGATACCAAAACGGGCAATGCTCAAGCCCTTGCAGTCTATGCCCCCTCCGATGATCGCTCCAATACTCTCCGGCGTGAAACCCTTCGTACCGGAGCGCAGGAGATGCAGATTTCGCCCGATGGCAAGCAGATCGCACTGGTGGTGCGCGGCGAGATTTTCCTACAGCCCGTCGGCGGCGGGGAAACGGTTCGCCTGACAGAGACGACACAGCGGGATCACGAAGTCTCTTGGACGCCCGACAGCAAAATCCTGCTTTTCACCTCGGACAGAAGCGGCGACAATCTGCTCTATTCTATTGATATTAAAACCAAAGCGACAAAGCAGCTCACCCAAGACAGCGGCAAAATTGATGGTTCGCCGGTTGTCTCGCCTGACGGCAGGCAGATCGCCTTCACTCGTGGATTCAACGGCGAGGAACTCTGCGTCATGCCCTTTGGTGGCGGGGCGATCAAAACGCTGACTCGTGATCCGCATATTGCGCCGTTTGTCTGGTCGCCGGACTCGAAATGGCTCGCTTATCAGCGCATGAAATCGCATTCGGCGGGATCGCTGTCCGATATTTTCCTGATCAGCCCGACGGACGCCAAGCCGATCAATGTCACGCGGTATCCGGGAATCAATTCCGATCCGGTTTGGTCGGCAGACGGCAAAAAACTCTACTTTCTCTCCAATCGAAGCACCAATACCAATGTCTGGAGCATCAGCCTTGAACCCGAAAAGGACAAGGACGACGACAAGAAAGACGGCGACACGCCCGCTTCCAAAAAGCCGGAGGCAAAAGCCGAAACCAAAACTCCTATCGAGGTCAAAGTAGACTGGACAGATATTCACAAGCGGGCGAAACAGGTGACGCGGGTCGAGCCGAACGTCGCCAATTTCGCGCTGTCACCCGACGGCAAAACGGTGGTCTTCAGTTTGGCGCAGTTGGGACGCGCCGACTTGTGGAAAATCAGCACCGAAGGCAGTGATGCCCCTACCCGCTTGACCCAATCCGGCGAAAGTGGCACGGGGTTGCAGTTCGCGCCGGACGGCTCCAAAGTCTATTATGCTCAAGCGGGCGGGCTGCGCTCACTAGGAATCACGCCTCCTGCGGCGGCTCCGACTCCCGTTGCATTCGCCGCGAAAATGGACATTGATACGCCCCTCGAATTGCGCCAAATGTTCGATGAATCGTGGCGGTCTATGCGCGATGCGTTCTATGACCCAAAAATGCACGGCAGCGATTGGAACGCGGTCAAGGCACGCTATCGCCCCGTCGTAGACTCTCTGACTTACAAAGAGGACTTTTATGCTCTTTTCGCGCTGGTTCTCGGCGAACTCAACGCCTCGCATACGGGACTGACCGGCACACCGGCGGACACTCGTCCCACAGCATCGCTGGGCATTACGCTTGATCCCGACTACACAGGGGCAGGCGTCAAGGTGAAAACCGTCGTTCCGAAGTCTGCGGCGGACAAAGACGAAAGCCGCCTTGCTGTCGGCGACATCATTCTCAAAATTGACGGCGATGCTGTCGGTGTCAACGAGAATTATTATGCTCGGCTCGCCGAAAAAGCCAACAAGCGCATCGAACTGACGGTCAGCAAAGACGGCAAACTCGACGGGGCAAAGACAGTCAAACTTCGCGCCATCACACAAGCAGAACATAAGCGGCTGGATTATGAGAAGTGGCACGCGGAGCGCGAATCTCTCACGGCAAAAGCCTCTAACAATCGGCTCGGCTATCTCCATTTGACCGCAATGAACGACGAAAACTTGGAGAAGTTCCGGCGTGCAGTTTATGGCGATATGCAGGAAAAAGACGGCTTGGTTCTGGATTTGCGGTTCAATGGCGGCGGCAGTATCGCCGATGAGATCATGGCGATCATTCAGGACAAAGTGTTCTCGTATCGTACCCTGCGCGGCGACAGCGACAAGACAACCGCACCGCTCTTGACGTGGAACAAGCCGATGATTATCCTGATCAACGAAGGCTCGTTTAGCAATGCCGAAGTGTTTCCGTGGGGCTTCAAGGAGTTGAAACTCGGCAAAGTGGTGGGGGTTGCGACAGCGGGCGGCGTCATCGGGACGGGCGGCACAACGGTGATTGACGGATCGACGTTGCGGCTTCCAGTAATTGGCTCTTATACAATGTCGGGGATCAATATGGAGAACAACGGCTGCCCGCCAGATATTACCGTTGAAAATTCGCCGGACGACGTTTTCCAAAACCGTGATCGCCAACTGGAAATCGCCGCCGCCGAACTGCTCAAGCAGATGAAGTAGAACAGAAGCGGCGTCACTTATCGAGGGAAGAGGATTCTGACTACGAATGACCCACTATTAGTCAGTTAGCCTAAAGTTTAGTGTGTTTTCGAGATTGAGAACGTATTAATCTTTACGCTGACTGACTACTAAACGTCAACATTGAGCAGCGCAGGAGCTTGTCATTTTGAGATATGTAGGGAGCAAAGGGCGCGGTATTCTGCTTGGGTTAGCGGTGGGGCGTTGTAATAGCGAAGATTGTCGCGGAGGTGGGTTTCCGTTCGCATTCCAAGAATCGTGACGGAGATCGGCTTGGCGTACAGACAAAATTGCAACGCTTTTTCTAAAACCGACTGATCGGACTCTGCGGCAAGAGCGCGATAAGCGAGAATGCGTTCCCATTTCGGCGTTGTCGCTTTCAGTTCGCTTTCCGTTAAACTTTCTTTGAGCAGACCACCGCCAAAGCAGCCGCGTGCGATGATGCCAACGCCACGCTGTTCAGCCTCGGCGAAAACGCCGTCGAGTGCCTCCAAGTCGAGCAGACCGAACGGCATCTGCAAGGACGAAATTCCGCCATATTTGAGGGCGGTTGCGGCATCGTGGGGAGTATCTGCCGCAACGCCGTAAAACCGAATTTTGCCCTGCTGCTTGAGTTTATCGAGTGTGCCAAGCGTTTCCGCAAATTCCGCGCTGCGAATCGTTTCTGCCGAAGGACTGTGGAGTTGATAACTGTCTATATAGTCTGTGCCGAGACGTTTCAGGCTCGCTTCCAACGCTTGCGTGGTATAGCTGGGCGTGAAATTTTGAGAGAGTTCGCCGCCAACGGCTGCGGGCAGATTTTCGCGCTTGATTCCCAACGCTTTGACTATCGGGCGAACGAGCGGCTTAATGCGGGCGATCAGTCTTTTCTGTGCGGGAAGGCAATAACCGCCTTTGGTCGCAATAATGATTTGATCGCGCTTGCCGTGAAACGCTTTGCCAAGCAGAACTTCGCCTTCGCCTTGCGAGTACATATCCGCCGTGTCGTAGAAAGTGATTCCGGCGTCGAGTGCCATTCGGAGGACGTTCAGCCCTTCCTCACTGCCTTTTGTTCCGGCAAAGACTCCGCCTAAGCGCGAACCGCCGAACCCAATCTCTGAGACCTGTATTCCTGTTGTGCCAAAATTTCGATAGCGCAAAACTTGGTCTCCGTGACTCTTATCTGCCCGCTTTGAGGTTGGCGGCAAGGTGTTCGGCGGCGCGTGCCGAGAGTGCCATCGCGGTCAGTGTGGGATTCTTTTCCGCCCCGGTGGTGAAGCAGCTGGCATCACACACCAAAACATTGGGCGCATCGTAAATTCTATTATAAGTGTCCACAACTCCGTATTTGCGTGAGGCGTGCATTCGAGCGGTTCCGCCATAATGAACCGAGGTTCCGGGAAACAACTGCGGCACGATTTCGCGGAGAGTGGATGGATACCCTGCCTCATCCATCAGGCACATCAGGTGCTGCCGTGCGGCGATCATTGTCTCTATCACCGCCTCGTCATAGCGAATATGCAGGTCAAGAAGCGGCAGTCCGTAGGCGTCTTTTTTGGTGTCTGTGGGCTTCGCATAATGCTGTAAGGAAGGAATCATCGTGCCAAAAACCTGCACGCCGACTACTGTTCCTTTGCCGCCGATTCGACTCCGCAGTTTGTCCTTGAGACCGACCAATCCCAGTGTCCATGAGGTGGCAAGGAGCGGCTGCGAGGTCGCATAGGGCAGGCGCGTGAGGTAGGCAGATGGCGATAGGAGCGACAGTGGCTTTTGCATATCGAAAATCCACCATTCTCGCGGGTGATCGTGCAGATAATTGCCGAGAACGCCTTCGGAATTACCCAGACCTTCGGGGAAATCCGCGCACGCCGAATCGAACAGCAATTTTGTTGAATTCAACGCACCGCACGCCACAACAACCGCATCGGCAGAGAGTCGCTTTTGGGTTCCCGCAACGCTGTCGTAATAAAGAACGCTGTCCACTTTGCGCTTGGTGGCAGACCATTCCAATTTGAGGACGTGTGCGCCGGAAATCAGCCGAAAATGGGGCGAACTCAGCAACGGGCGAACGAGATTGGTAAAACTGTTGAAGGCGGTTCCACGCCGAGTGAGCAAGGAAGGCGGACCATCGGCGAGCGGCATCGTTGTCAAACCCTGCCCGTGCGTATTCGCGTGGCGGGCGATCTGCTGCCAGTCGTGGGGAATCTGCTGTTGATAGGCGGCGTATCCGGCAGGCAGGTTGGGGACATCGCGGGAGTCGGCGGTAATGTCCATCAGCCGCTCGGTGCGTTCGTAATACGGAGCCATCTCGTCGTAGGTGACTGCCCAGCGATAACATTCATGAAGCCGCTCGCCTTCGGTAAAATCTTCGGGGGCGAAGCGGGGCGTCGCTCCTGTCCATTGGTTGGAGAGTCCGCCGGGAGCGAGATTGAAATACCAGTCGGTCTGCGGGTCGCCGGACGCGATGTGCCGCGTTCCGTGTTCCATAGGAGGAACGCGCCGATAGAAATTCCTGCCCATCAAGCGCAAAAGGATGCCGCCCTGAAATTGACTCCCTGCCTCCAGCATGGTGACGGGTATCCCGTTGCGGATGAGTTCGTGGGCAGCCATCGCGCCCGCCGGTCCGCTCCCAATCACAATCACGCGCTGGTCGTTGCTCATCGAATCCATTCTTCTCCTTGTCGCGCCGTCTTTGTCTGTATTTTCGGCAGATTTTGGATTTCTCCTTCCTCTATGTTACCTTGTAAGAGCAAGCAGCAGTGCGGCACAACGTAGCATTCGTCTTTTGACCTACGTGTCATTGCCATCTTTCTCACATTTCCTGTATTAGACTTCTTGCA
>CAZPZP010000258.1:0-6031 GCA_964591025.1 uncultured Chthonomonadaceae bacterium | reverse complement strand
GTTCTCGGCGCACCGGCACAGCGTTTGGCAGTGGCAAAACGCATGGGAGCCGACTGGACGTGTGACGTGTTCGAGACAACGTCGGACGAGCGCAAACGCAAAATCTATGACGCAACGAGCGGGCGCGGCGCAGACATTGTCATCGAGGCGAGCGGCAACCCGAACGCCGTTGTGGAAGGCTGCGAGTTGGTGCGCGATGCGGGGCGATATGTCGTTGTCGGGCAATATACCGATAATGGCGACGTGGCGATCAATCCGCACGTTCACATTAACAAAAAGCACCTCGAACTGTTGGGCTGTTGGGGTTCGGATTTTTCGCACGTTTACCACGCGATGGAAATCTTGGCGCGTTTTGGCAATCGGGTGGATTGGACACAGATTATCTCGCGGCGTTACGGATTGGACGGCACGCAGAAGGCGTTGGAAGATGTCGAGGCGCGGCGCGTTGTCAAGGCAGTTGTTGTGCCAAACTGAAGCAGGGATATGCTTCAGGTTTTACGCGAATTTGCCCAACGACCCAGTCACCCAATGACCCACCGACCTACAACGCTTTGAGTTCAACGTTTTGCACCTCTTCTAAACGGTTCAGGTCGCTGAGAACCGCCGTCGGTTTGCTGTTAGGGCGCAGACGGACGCGATACGTCAAATCAACCGCCGCCCCCTGCCGACACGTTGACGCCGTCGTCAGGCGCGATTCGAGGAAGTGCGTCCTGAAAGTCGCGTCGATAATCGTCTCCGGTGAGTCGCTTGTCCCAACCCGAACATTCACCGTCCAATAGCGGGCAACCCCATTTGCGAGTGTTTGACGGCGCGAACGCATCAATGCCGCCGCCGGAGTCACCACACAAAAACCCGCCAAAGCGACTTCGGTATGCCCCGCGCCCACCGCCATCCCCACAATCACTGCGAAGATCACAAACGCCGTATCCCGCGTATCCTCTACCACCGTGCGGAAACGAACAATGGACAACGCTCCTACCAAACTGAACGCTCGCGCTATATTGTCCCCAATAACCTGCGTTACCATCGCGATCAATATGGACAGCAGAACCAGCGTCGAAAGAAAACTCCAGACCAGCGTTTCATCGCGCCGATGTGTCGCCCAATACAACAGTGCGGTGGCTCCGCCCAACACAAACGCCACCGTCAGCCTCGCAACAATGACCGCCCACGGAATTTCCGGGCTGGTTGGTGATTGATTGAGAATCGTCAGAAATTCCGCCATAATGTTCGCTTGCGTGCCTCGATTTTCAGGATTTAAATTCGTGCAAGTACCATGTACTTGACACCCCTCATGACAGAGAGTTACACTGTTGAGCTGCCAATGCTCACATTAGACCTCTTGCATAAGTCAGCGGGCGGCATGGTTCCGGGTACGTTTTTGTACCCGCAATGGCGTTGTCCTAAAACCTTTTCAGGCGGGTACAGGAACGTACCCTGCAACAAAGTGCAAGCGTCTTGCAGGCGCACATTGCCTCTCTATAGGAACGTATTCGCGTCTGCAAGACGCTTGATTTGTCCTGACGGGGGTTTAAGACCTCATCGTTGTACATATCTCATCATTTCGGGTTTCAAGCGTTGAAATAAGGGGAGTTTGTCCTCTGGCGTCAGGGTAGCAATGTCGTTCCAGACTGTTTCCAAAGTGATCTGTGCCATGAGTGCGTTCCCTTCCTTTAGCAACGAGCATCGCATTGAGTTCGCATGCTGTCTCCAACTGAACCACGTCATAGCCGCGCAGGGCGTATCTCTCTGCCAAGTCCATCGCCCAATTTGCAATGGCTTCGGTGAGTTCGAGAATTGCTGCTGCATCTCATACCCATTGACGAATCTCCGCGTTGCTCTCCGTCGCTTCGACTATTGAGATGCTGCCGCCACGAGCGCGGCGCGTGATGGCAGAGATCATCTCTACGGCAGTAATTCGTGCTATGAAAACGACGCTGTCAGCATTTTCATCAAAAAGTGCGTCGCCAAAAGACGAACCCGTCTCTGCAACACGGTGCTTGATGATGCCGCTGCTATCGAGAAAATAGACTGACAATTTAACGCCACTCCCTCATGATTGTTTCTGATACAGGTTCCCCTTCGACGACTAATTTTTTGGGTCTGTGACCAGAGCGTTTCGGCAGGGTTTCTGAGCGAATCATGCCTTTTGCTTTCATTTCGCGCATCACTTCCGCGAGTTTGGTATCGTAGATTTTTTTTGCTTCGGGTTCGAGCCGTTGGAAGAGTGCGAGTTTTTCTCCCGGTGTCAGGGCTGCAATCTGCTCCCAAACGGCTTCAACTGCTGCATTCGGTGTATTTTCCATCTGTGTTCTTCTTGCAATCACTTCTCTCGTTTCAGGCGGCGTTTCCATTCGTCCAATTTCATCAAGGCTTCGAGCGGCGACAGTGCCGTTACGTCTAACTCTTCCAATTCGAGGAGAAGCGGATGCTGTTCCGCCTCGAACAAGGTCATCTGGATTTTTTGGGTTTTCGGCGTGACCGTCTCGGCACTGACGCCTAAATCGCGGGTCGCTCCGGCTCCGCTTTTCTCCAAACTTCGCAAAACGTCCTTTGCCCGCTCTACGACTTCCGGCGGAATCCCTGCCATTCGTGCCACTTGAATCCCATAACTGCGATCTGTGCCGCCGGGAACCAACTTGCGTAACCAGATGATCTGATCGCCCTGTTCCTTGACCGCAACGCGGAAATTGTGTACCGTCGGATGCTGTTTCGCGAGTTCGTTCATATAATGGTAGTGCGTGGCGAAGAGGGTTTTGCAGCCGATTTGCGTCAGAAATTCCGCGACTGCCCATGCAATCGAAAGCCCATCATAGGTGCTGGTTCCGCGCCCAATTTCGTCTAAGACAACAAGACTGCGCGGCGTGGCGTTGTTAAGGATATTGGCGGTTTCGTTCATCTCGACCATGAATGTAGACTGCCCCGACGCCAGTTCATCATGCGCTCCAACACGAGTGAAAATACGATCCACAACGCCGATCTCCGCGCTGTCTGCCGGAACAAACGCGCCGATTTGGGCAAGCAATGTGATGAGTGCAGTTTGGCGCAGGAACGACGATTTGCCGCTCATATTCGGTCCCGTAATAATCACCATTTTGCAGTCGGCGTCTAATTTGCAGTCGTTGGGAATATAAGGACCGCTCACTCCCAATCGCTCGATAACGGGATGACGCCCGCCAATGATATGAATGGTGTCGCTGTCGTTGACAGTTGGGCGAGCGTAATGGTGGCGCACGGCGGTTTCCGCGAAACTGCCTAAAACGTCCAACTGCGCGACGGCTTTGGCGACGGCAAGAATTTCGCCGGAGGTTTGCGCGACTTGATCCCGCACGCCGCAGAACAGTTCATATTCCAGTTCGACTGCCTTTTCATCGGCTCCCAAAACCCGCGCCTCGTACTCCTTCAAGTCGGGCGTGATATAGCGTTCACCGTTGGCAGTTGTCTGTTTGCGGATATAGTTGTCCGGGACTTTGGCGAGATTGGATTTGGTAACTTCGATATAGTAACCAAAGACAGAATTATAGCCGACTTTGAGCGAGGCAATGGCAGTGCGTTGGCGTTCCGAGGTTTCGAGATTGGCGATCCAGACTTTGGCGTCGCCGGACGCACTTCGCAGAGTATCGAGTTCGGCACTGTAGCCGGAACGGATCAAGCCACCTTCGCGCAAACCATTCGGCGGCTCGTCGGCGACGGCATGAGCGATCAGACGAGCGATTTCCGGCGGGCAGGATAGGCGATCCGCGATTTCATGGAGCAGGACGCCGCGTGTTTCAGTCATGGCGGCTGACAGTTCGGGCAGACGATTCAGGGCGTCTCGGAGAGCGACAAGATCGCGAGCGTTGGCGAGTCCCGTGGCGGAACGACTGACAAGCCGCTCTACATCGCCCATGCCTTTGAGCAAATCCCGCACATCGCCGCGCATAATCGGGGCGTGCAGGAGTTCCTCCACCGCATCGTGCCGTTTGCTGATTTGTGCGACATCGAGGAGCGGTTCCTCCAAATAACGGCGCATCAGTCTGCCGCCCATCGGAGTCAGGGTTTCGTCAATTGTATGAAGCAGGGTGCGCTGTCGGCTTCCGTCTACCAGTGAAGTTGTCAGTTCAAGGTGGCGGCGGGCGGGCGTATCGAGCATCATGTAATCGCGTGCCGAGTAGGTGCTGAGGGCGCGAATATGCTGAAGTGCGTTGCCCTGCGTTTCCTGTAGATAGCGCAAAACAAGGGCGCACGCATCCAAGCCTGATGTATAGTCCTCGCATCCATAACCGCGTAAGGATTGAGTCTGAAAGTGACCGAGCAGAAGATCGCGACTCGGTTTGGGGCGCACATTGTCACGCGGCGTGAAAGGAGTGACGGCTCCTGAACAGGACGCCCGAATCGCTTCGATCCATTCGGGGTCGCAGTCATCGGAGACAAGAATTTCAGCCGGTTCGAGACGCATGATTTCATCGAGGAGGCGTTCGCGCCGGGTGTCACCGCAGATTTCGGTGGTGAGAAATTCGCCTGTCGAAATGTCCACGACGCCGACACCGGCAACCGGATCGCCGACAATTGCCGCGACAAGATAATTGTTGCTTTTGGCATCAAGGAGATTGTCTTCGAGGAGGGTTCCGGGCGTCATCACGCGGGTGACTTTGCGCTTGACGAGACCTTTGGCGAACTTGGCGTCCTCGATTTGATCCATAATCGCCACGCGCCGCCCGCGCTTGATAAGTCGAGCGACATAGCGTTCAAGGGCGTGGTGCGGCACTCCTGCCATTGCCACCCGCATTTCGCCGTCAGCGCGTCCGGTGAGAGTGATATGGAGTTCCGTTGCGAGAGTAACGGCATCGTCGCCATAAGCCTCGAAGAAGTCCCCGACGCGCATCAGCAGCAGAATGCCCGGATGCTCCAAGCGGGTCGAAAAGTACTGTTTGAGAAGCGGAGTCGCGCCGGGATAGTCGGGCGGTAGTTCGGAAATCGGTTTGCTTGGCGTGGGGGTTTCGGTGTCGTTCATAGTACAATAAGTATACAAACTTCGAGCGAAAAAATCAAGGCGTCTCACGGTTTGTGAGACGCTTTTCCCCTTTATTTGCGAAGCCGTTTGATCTCAGCGATTACATCTTCCACCGTTTGATCTCCGAGTATCTCATCACGCTCTTCTGTGTAGTTACCATAACCATGAGAGAATTGATTCAGAAAGCGAGCGGTGTTGACAAGTCCATACTCACGACACAGCAAACGAATGGCAGATTGGGTAATCTCGGCAAGCGGTGCGGGTGCAGTTGTCATGGGATAATCTCCTGTATCAGTTCGAGAGGGGATACAATTTTGAGTGTGATGTCAGTTTGTGCTTTGGCTCGTCTCAGAAAGCGGTCATCACAGGTGCAAAAATAGTCCACAGTTTCCGATTCTGCTGAAGCGAGGTGAAGTGCGTCATACGTCTTGAATCCGCGCCGCTGAAATTCAATGGCACGCTCTTCAATCGTATCAGACAAAAGAATCGCCTCTGTTGTTCGCGCCAAAATCTCAGAGACGAACGCATGACGTTGCGGGTGCGGATTGCGATTCACTTCATAATTCAGAACATCTGAGGAGACCAGCGTCAACGCTCCCGTATCGAACAGAGCCAGCACTGCCAAAACTGCTTCGGCTTCCAATGCGATACGCGGTTGCAATTTATCATCTAAAGGGCGTTGCAGACTGCAGGTATCCATGTAGATTTTCATGGTGATAGTATACTCTAACCTGTCGCCACGTCTCTATAGAGAATGGTCCAGATTGGCTGACCAGTCCGGCGGTCCTTCCAATTTCAGGGAGCGAGCGGTACGAAGAAACGAACGCGGTGTTTTTCCCTCAACGGACAACGTCTCAATTGTAACGCGCACCCGTGTATTGGCTTCCAGCGTGATCGGTTCATCGGGAAGTAGAACGGTTCCGTCAAACGTGGCTTCGACTGTCTGATACATGATTTTTTCCTCACAAATTGCTGAGATTGGGTTCGAGATGCGCGATTTTGGTTTGCAAGAGGAGTCGCTCTTTTTCCAACTGGGCG
>CAZPZP010000257.1:3492-6044 GCA_964591025.1 uncultured Chthonomonadaceae bacterium | reverse complement strand
TAATAGTGGGTCATTTGGCTTGCTGACCGACACAAAAACTGTATCTTCCGAGGTAACTATTGAGGCATATTCTGCTGGCGATTCCCCTCTCGAAATCGCTCCGGAAAATCTTTGCAGTAATGTGCTTGCTTAATATAATACATATTGTAAACCACCGAAAAATGTCTGTTCACCCTTACGTGACAGTAGATTTTGGCAGTTCTGTCCAGATTGAGCGGGAAATCGGGCTGAATATGCCTCAATAGTTACGTTCTGATTAGAGACCTGTTCGCAGTGCGCGAATCCAAGCAAAGCGAGCAGAGGACTGATGATCGCATTTTCGACAATCGAGGCTTCGTCTCCGGCACGTTTCGGACGCAGCAAATAAGCCGAAAGTCACTGCCGCGAACGTGCGACTGTGTGAATAAGACAAAGAATGTGGCAACAAACACATCGAAAGAGAGCATAAGGACAAAACCTGCGATCAGAGAGTAAGATGGTACGCTCCCGAATCGACCCCTTGCTTAAGAGCCGTTCCGTGTGCGTCGTCATAGTATTGTATCTGATCAGGGCGGTTTTGGCGTGCTTTATTTGCCCAGTGTGCATCGGAAATCAGGGCGCGGGCGAGAGCGACGGCTTCCGCGTGACCGCCTTCAATATAGGTGGAAGCATCTTCGGGCGTGAGCAGGTTTCCCGCAACAATGCGCGGCTTATCTGAAAAACGCCCTACCCAATCGGGAAGCCAAATGTCCGTGCCAAAATAGCCGCGCCGCGACTCTTTCCAGCAGGAAATATCCCACACGTCCACGCCCGCCGCCTCCAAATGCCGCAGAAACGCCGCCAAACTGTCCGGCGTAACGGGATTGTTCGGAGCGTCGGGATCGTCAGCGTGAATGCTGAACCTATACAGCAAGGGAATCGTCTCGCCAATGACAGCGCGAACGGCTTGAGTGACAGCAACCGGAAACGCAGTCGGCTCGCCCCATTTGTCGGTACGTTGATTGACATCTTTGCGCCAAAACTGATGGAGCAGATAGCCGTGCGCCCCGTGCAGTTCCACAAAATCACAGCCCGCCTCAATGCTTCGCTTTGCTCCCTCTGCAAAATCGTCAATGACTTGGAGTATCTCGTCTTCGGTCATGGCACGCGCCGGGTCGAATCCTTCGCGTGTCCAATCCGATGCGGAAATCGGCTGTTGTCCGAGGAGACTATTATGGCTTGCCGCGCCGCCATGAAACAACTGCGTTCCAAAGAGTGCGCCGTTTTCGCGTGCCGCCCGGACACATTCGCGCCAGCCTTCGGTATAAGTCTCGTCGGCGATCCCAACGGCGTTTGCCCAACCGCGCCCGTTTTGCGACACGAACACTGCCGCTCCGATAATCGTGCCTGTTCCGCCCGCCGCCCGTTGGCGATACCATTCCACGATCCAAGGCGTAATATGCCCGCTTTGGGTGGCTTGATTGAGCGTCATAGGTCCCATCACAATGCGGTTGGGCATGACCACATTTCCGCGCCCCATCGGCAACGGCGTGAACAGATTGGCGTATTGAGTCATACATCTTCCTTGCTGAGAACTTTTCTGCTCTTTCCTACGAATCAGAGGTATGAAATATACGATAGAGAAATGGAGTTGTATGCACGAGAAGCAAAGAAGAAGTTCAAACGGATTGAGCGTGTGAAGTTTCTCGCCTTCGACGACGGTTTTCTCGCCCGACTGGAGCCATTGATCAGACATCTCAATACGATAAAATCAGCATTCGACGGAAACGCATTGGAATTGACTTGGAACGGCACGCTTCTTGTCTCGAACGTCTATCGCCTGTCATTGTGAACGAGTCAGGCGTCGTGCAGTTTTCCTTCGTAATCAGTAAACCATTGGTGGAATTCCGCGAATTCCTCAGACGACATCTGCGTAATTGCATACTTGGCGGTTTTCAAGAGCGTCATCTCCCGCGCTGCATCTACAGATTTCTGCCGTTTACGTTGAATATCTCTCAACAGAGATTTCATGATATATTCGCGTCACGGTTCTGCCAATCTGTACCTCTCGGCGTTGCGTCCTTGTGTTCGCTCAGGTAGATGCCCGTTAGTGCCGTGCCGTCGGAAAGGAGGGTCAGAGTTTTGAGCGGAGTGTCGAGGGTGGTGTAATAGGTGGTCATGGGAGCGTTGTCTCCTGTATCGGTTTGATTTCCAGCGATTTCCAAAGGTGCATAGCGGCGTAGGCTCGCCATGGACGCCACTGTTCGGCAATCTCCAGTACTCGCGCAGTGTTTTGAGGGCTATCATTGTCTGTTCGACATCGCCGCCGGGTTCCAAAACAATTTCGCCGTTCGCTTGGTGTCGGCACTTCCGGCATTGTCTCCGATGGCAAAACGCTGTTTCAGATGCTCTCCGAAATCCTTCGCCAACTCCGCCACTTCGGTTTTGGTGGTTCGTGTAGTCAGTCAGCATCGCACTGACCTGTTCGAGTGCGTCTGGCGGAAACAGATCGCTTGCCTCAAGAAGGGCGATCAGTATGGGGATATCGTCCGGGGTAACGGATCGAATCATTGGTTTGCTCCTCAACAAAGAAA
>CAZPZP010000257.1:0-3482 GCA_964591025.1 uncultured Chthonomonadaceae bacterium | reverse complement strand
CCGATGGCAAAACGCTGTTTCAGATGCTCTCCGAAATCCTCTGCCAACTCCGCCACTTCGGTTTGGTGTGATTATGGCTGACCGCCTCTCGCGTTGCTTTCCAAACGTATTCCTGCGGGTTCAACTCCGGGCAACCGGGTGGGAAACAGACGAGTTCCAGACGCGGGTTCGCCACCAGCACCGAGCGGATCGCCTCCCCTTTGTGCCACGGAGCGCGATCCCACAGCAACAAAATCGGTTTGTCCGGGTAGGTCCTCAAAATCCGGTCGAGAAACGCCGCCGAAACGGAGGCGTTCATCCAATCCGAGGACATCGCCGCTTCCTCGCCTGTGGCAAGATTGAGGGCACTGTAGAAATGCGTTCCGTCCCGGTTCACACTTCGCAGGAACGACACAACCAAGCGGAGATAACCAAGACATTCGCCGCAATTCCCTGTTGACGCCCGCACTTTCTTCTGTCATAATCAACGCAAATCTCTTTCTTACCGAACCCAAGCACCCAAGAACTATGCAAGACTTAGACCTCCTCTACGCCCCAATCTATGACTTTGTGCGGACAATTCCGGCGGGCAAAGTCGTAACATACGGACAGGTCGCCGACTGTATGACCGAGGTTTCTGTCACGGCGCGAATGGTGGGAGCCGCCCTGCATACCGTCCCTGAAGGGGTTCCGTGGCAGCGAGTCGTCGGAGCGGGCGGTACGCTTCCAATTCACAAGCGTTCGCCGGAACTTGCGACACGCCAAACCGCGTTATTACAAGCGGAGGGCGTTGTACTTTCGTCAGAGCATCCGCCGCGTATTGATATGACTGCGTCGCAATGGCAAACGATCTCCTCCGAAAATTCGCAAGGCAGCCTGTTCGCTCTCCATGAAGAAATCCCGCACTAAATCCCGCCAAGAATCTGCACCGCTCCCCGATCACTTCCTGCTCTCTCGCTTCGATTATGCGCGATATGTCGAACTCTGCCCGAAATTGCGGATCGCCACCCTGCCCGATCATTTTGAAGAATTCTGCACGACGCCCGAACTGCAAGAATCTCTGTTCTCTTTCGAAGAGGGATTGATTTTGCCGGAAATACTGCGCCAAGAGATCGTTCGCGCCGAATGCTGCCTCCATGAACCGCTCGAACTCGATTCCGCCTTTCCGCGCTTTATCCGCGAACTGGCGCAACGCCCGAAGACCGGCGAGGCGGCTCTGCTCCTCAGCGAATTATTGGCAGGACAACGTCATCTCGAAACTTGGCTGCGTGCTGACGGCAGACTGCGCGGCATTCTCACACCCGATGATACGCGCTCTCTTGCAACAAGTCTGTCCCTTCTCGTTCAGCGCGGTTATATGGGCAGCCGCACAGGGCGCAAGCGGCGGCGAGGCGGACTGATGGGGCGTATCGGTTCGTTCCTGCGCGGTCTCTTTGCTCTCTCGCCTTCCGACGAAGAATTGCTGCTTCTCCTCGATGACCTGCTCCGTGATGCGACTCGCAACGGCGAAGGCTTGGCGTTGCTCGCCGCGTGAAAAAGCAGGAGAAGAGAAACCACAGCGAACACGGCGGACACGGAGCAATACAAAAGAACCACAGGGAACACGGGGGACACAGGGGCAATGCAAGAAGAGATCTCCGAACGGTTTTTCGTGTTCTTTCATAGATCAAACTGAATTGTCCTGTCCCCTGTTCCCTCTCCCCTCTTCCTTCCGCTTTTCACGCAGGAAATTGCGGGGCTTGTGGCGTAACAGTGGCAGACACGCATTTTCGCAACAAAGGAACCATCACTTTATGGCACTCTGCCGCTATATGACCTATGCCCCGACGGTGGGACGACAAAAACGCTGGGGGTGGCGCAACGCCGAGGGCAATGTGTTCGCCCTCGATGAGCAAACCGTTCTTCAACATTTGACGGGCGCAAATACTGACGGACTCAGCACGCTTGCCGCGCACACGTCCGGTGAACCGATTGCCTACGCAACCCTCGATGTGGAACCCGGACGCTATGGGCATCCGTCGCTGGTTGCGCCGGTATTGACTTCGCAGGAGATTTGGGCAGCGGGAGTGACTTATGAGAGCAGCAAATTTGCCCGTATCGCGGAATCACCGGAGGGCGGCGATTTTTATGCCCGTGTCTATGTCGCGGAACGCCCCGAACTGTTTCTCAAAGCAACACCAAATCGGACAGTCGGACAGCGTGACGCCGTGCGAATCCGCACCGACTCGCAATGGAATGTGCCGGAACCCGAACTCACTCTGCTCATCGCGGCAACAGGCAAAATTCTCGGCGTGACCATCGGCAACGATATGTCATCGCGTGACATCGAAGGAGAAAATCCGCTGTATCTGCCCCAAGCAAAAGTCTATCGCGCCTGTTGCGGCTTGGGTCCCGTCATCGTTCCCATCGAAACCCTCGATCCCCATACTCTCGCCATTACGCTGACCATCACGCGCAACGGAGAGATTGCCTATACCGGCGGAACCTCGACTGCCAAGATGCGCCGCAAAGTAGACGATCTCGCGCAGTGGCTTTTCCGCGAAAACGACTTCCCGCAAGGCGTTTTTCTCCTCACCGGAACCGGACTCATCCCGCCCGACGAGTTTACGCTCCACATCGGCGATACGGTTGCCATCACTATTGAGAAAATCGGCACACTGACAAACACCGTTCGATAGGGAACAGAACAATTCTAACCACAGAGACACAGAGGAAGCACAGAGAATCCATAACAGAATCTCTGTGCTTTTCTTTTTGTGTCTTTTGTGCTTTTTTGCGGCGATTTTGTTTGGGAATTCACTACCCTACAGAAAATCGTAACCTGCGGACTGGCGGCAGTCGAAACGCGACCCACAGCGAAAATCCTTCGTTGAGACAATGCTCCAACCAGAGCAATCCAATCTGAAACAGGCTCAAATCACAGCGCGTTTTGCGATGGATATGGCTGAGCAAGCCCTTTTCTTTGACTGCCACCCTGAGACAAACCCGCCAGAGATACGCCAGACAACTCGCAATCAGCAAACGGCTCAACCGGACGGGGTCACTCAAGGGACTCTGCGCCAGAGCAAAACCGCGACTTTTTTGACCCGAAAAAAACGTCTCGATCCCGTAGCACTGTCAAGCAGTTCTTGGATACAGGGCAAAGAGTGGCGGTCTACTGTCACCGTCTCGTTTTTGAGCCACCGTTCCAAAAATGGCGGGCGGTGTGCCCTTTGGCGTGGGGTAACATTCGCCAAAGTGCCTTTTTTAGGGCAAAATAACGGCGGTGATTGTCGGGCATGAGGTTCCTCTTTCTTCTGTGATGAGAATAAAGAATACCTCATGCTCCGGTCACCTCATTTTCTGTAGGGTAGTGAACCCTACAATAGACCTCTTGCAAGAGTCCAGCAGAATAAATGTCTGCGTGCAGGTCTCGTTCCGCCGTGCCGTGCTTCGCACTCTCAAGGCAAGGGAATTTCGTCCGTAGGACGCCTGTTTTTCAGCCGGGTACAAGAACGTACCCG
>CAZPZP010000256.1:0-6083 GCA_964591025.1 uncultured Chthonomonadaceae bacterium | reverse complement strand
CTTGGCGGCGGGGGGTCGGCTCCGCGTTCGATCAGTCTGATGGATTTGCTCGGCGACGCGAAAAAGTAACACGCGCCCTTATCCTTTACCCCTCTCTCAACTTTTGGGAGAGGGGCTTTTTATTTCTGGCAGCGGGTGTATTTTCTTAGGAAATCGTTAAGCAACGTACCAGAAAGCCGACTGCGAGGGCTATAATGTCGTAAGAAAACGATAAGCAGGATGACAATTTCACTACCGCACACTTTTTCTTTCGACCCAAATTTGACTACTAAATCTCTGTGGCAAATTTGCATCCATGGTGAAAAAAGCTTCCTTCGTTGGCTTTTCGGGATGCCAGCCTACTTTTGTTCCGATGAAAATCAAGGCGTCAACCTCAGAATGAGGATAAATCCTGTTTGTGAAGTCATAAATGCACAGACACAAGTAGGTTGACAAAAAAGTTTACGGTAGTGAACCCACAACAAAACTTCTATCCCGATTTGACCTTTATTACGACCTGCTATGCAAAAAATCCTTCTTGAAGAAGGATCAATGTTGAGAGGATTATCGCACCGTTCCGAGCCGGTATCTCAAGTGCGGGGCGTTTCGTGATATAATGAGAGCATACGGCGAATTTTGAGAAGGGAACTGCCGCTTTGGAGGCTCAGGACGAAGGCTATACAATTCGGAATGCCCACACCTCGGACAAGGACGCTGTCGCCGCGCTCTGGATGGAGTTGATTCGACTGCACCACGCCCAAGATGCCCGCTTTACCCTTGCCAATGACGCTGAACGAGTTTATGCCCGCCATACGCAGGAGATGATTCGCTCGCGTGACGGCTATGTGTTTGTCGCCATCGAAAATGCAACCAAGCAGATCGTCGGCTTCATTATGGGTGATCTCCAAAATCGTCCCGCTTACACTCTGCCCGGACGCTACGGCTTCATTTCCGATGTGTACGTTCAGGAAGAACACCGAAATTCTGGCATCGGCAAAGCGTTGTATGAGGCGATGCGGCAAGCGTTTGCAGCCCGTAAAGCCGACGCCATCCAACTCTATGCGGCAGAAGCCAATACCGACGCTCTTGCTTTTTGGGAATCGCTTGGAATGGAGCCGTTTTTGCGGCTCTATCATATTGAACTCTGACAGGAAAAATCGCCCCCATGAATTATCGAATCGCTGTCCTTGCTGGAGACGGCATTGGACCCGAAATCGTGCGAACAACGCTCACCGTGCTGCAAGCGACGGCGCGAAAGTTCGGCTTTACACTCGAAACCCGCGAAGCACTGGTCGGCGGCGCGGCTTATGATGCAACGGGTCACCCGCTTCCGCCCGAAACGCTTGCCCTGTGCAAAGACAGCGAGGCAGTCCTGCTCGGAGCAGTGGGCGGACCCAAATGGGACACCGTTCAGCCGCCGTCTCTTCGTCCCGAAGTCGGAGCCTTGCTGCCGCTTCGCAAAGAGTTGGGACTGTTCGCCAACCTGCGCCCTGCCATTTTGTTTCCCTCATTGGCAGGAGTTTCGTCGCTGCGTGCCGATCTGGTGGCAAACGGACTGGATATTCTCGTTGTGCGCGAACTGACCGGCGGCATCTATTTCGGACAGCCCAAAGGACGCGAAGAGAACGGAACAAAGGCGATTGATACTTGTGTCTATACCAAGCCCGAAATCGAGCGGATCGCCCGCGTTGGCTTCGCAGCGGCGCGGCGGCGCGGCAAGCGGCTTTGCTCGGTGGATAAAGCCAATGTGCTTGAAACGTCCCGATTGTGGCGCGAAACCGTCATCGAAATTGCGCCTGAATATCCTGATATTGCACTGAGTCATATGCTGGTAGATAACTGCGCGATGCAATTGGTGCGCGATCCCCGACAGTTCGACGTGATTGTAACCGAAAATATGTTCGGGGACATTTTGAGCGATGAGGCTGCCATGCTGACCGGCAGTCTCGGAATGCTGCCGTCCGCGAGCTTGGGCAGTGCGCCCACCGCCGACGGAGCCGGAACCTTCGGACTGTATGAGCCGGTTCATGGTTCCGCGCCCGATATTGCCGGACGCGGTATCGCCAATCCGCTCGCCACTATTCTTTCAGCGGCACTGCTCTTGCGGCACTCGCTCGGACAAAACGACGCGGCAAATGCTATTGAGAAGGCAGTCGGCAAAACCCTTTCGGACGGATTGCGGACTGCGGACATCGCCGAACCCGAAGCAACCCGAATCGGCACGGTACAGATGGGTAAAGCCGTCATCGCCCGTCTCTGAATGTTAGGTCAATGACCCAACGGATAGGCAGGGCTATGAGTGAGTTCGAAGAGCAGAGATTGGCGGATCGCGGCAAAAACCTTTGGGCAAAATTTACGGCGGATATGCAGAGGTATACCGGCACGCACATCAAGCCATGGTCGCTCCGCTTTCTCAAAGGAATACTGCGTGGAGCCTACGAGCATCCGGGATTGATCGCCATTATTGTCTACCGCTATGGGCAATGGGTTCTCTATCGGTGCCGCCTTCCCGTTTGGAAGCAGCTTCATCAACTGAGTTACTACTATTGGTTCTTTTGGGTACGCACGCGCTTGCAGATCGAACTGCCGCGCACAACCGCCATCGACGCCGGACTTCGTATCGATCACTTCGGGGCAATTCTCATCAATTGTCAACTCATTGCGGGCAAGAATCTCACGATTACGCACGGCGTTTTGGTCGGCGAAACCGATACGGGAGTGCCGCGTATGGGAGATAACGTCGCCATCGGTGTCGGGGCGAAAATCATTGGAGGATTGATGCTGCACAATGGCGTGATGGTGGGCGCGGGAGCCGTTGTGACCAAATCGTTTCCAGAGAATGCGATAATAGCCGGTGTTCCTGCCAAACTACTCCGTATTCGAGACAATGCGTCCCGCAATGGACATACGCCCGATGCCCAAATCTCTTCTGAAACCTTAGAAAATCATGAAAAAAATCGAATGCGTGATTCGCCCGCATAAGTTGGATGAAGTCAAAGCCGCGTTGGAAGCCATCGGCATTGTCGGAATGACCGTGACCGATGTACGCGGCTATGGGCGTCAGCGCGGACGCACCGAGAAATATCGCGGCAACACTTACGTTGTCAATCTCTTGCCAAAGGTCAAACTCGAATTGGTTGTTTCCGATGAACGCGCCGAAGAAGCCCTTGAAATCGCCCTCGAAGCCGCTCGTACCGGCGAGATCGGTGACGGCAAAATTTTTGTCGCAGAAGTCGAGCAAGCCGTTCGGATTCGGACAGGCGAACGCGGCGACGACGCGCTTTGATCGGGCATCAACGGTGAGGTCTTCCCACTTGCGCTGTCACGTTGTTCCCTCTTCCAATTTCGGAGAGGGGCTTTTTTGTTTCTGAATTATGGGGCTTTGATGGTGAGGGTATCCGTGCCGAAGTTGAGGCAAAGTGTGTAGTCTGCGATCACCTCCGCTTCGAGCAGTGCGCCATATTCGATGTCCTCTGCTGGAGTGAGCGTACCGGCATTGGACTCAGAAATCAACTCTTGTAGGCATTTGATCTGTTCTGCGGTGAAAAACTCGTCGGACTTCACTGTGCGACGTAGAACAGTAGACCTCTTGCAAGAGTCGGGTACAAGAACGTACCCGACTGAAAAACAGACGTCCTACGGACGAAATCCCCATTTGTGAGTATTACCCTCTGTAGGGGACAGTGTCCTATCTTTCTCCTCCTTGCTGCCTCTTCCCTGAATTGAGAGGGCGAAGCACGGCACGGCGGAACGCCCGCCGCACGAGAAATTCATTTCGCTGGACTTATTTGAGCAGACGAAATTAATACTCTGAGTCGTGGAGTAGGGTAGAATCCTCCGCAGTATTCTCTCTGCAAATCTCCTGAGAAAGACCAACCCAAAACTATGACCAAACCGTTTGCCATCTACCACGAACACCCTGACTGGTTCCGCCCGTTGTTCGCCGAACTCGACAAACGCGGCATTCCCTTCGTCAAACTCGACGCCCGCCGGCACGCTTACGATCCCGCGTCCAAACACGAGGCAACAGATTACGCCCTTGTCTTCAACCGCATGAGTCCCTCGGCGTCCTTGCGCGGCAGTGGCAACAGCCTCTTCTATACCCTCAACTATGTGGCACATTTAGAGCGAATGGGCGTCCGCGTCATCAACGGAAGCCACGCTTATACCCTCGAACTCAGCAAGGCAATGCAGCTCGATCTGCTCCAATCACTGGGTTTGGGTTCTCCGAAAGCGCGGGTGATCAACCATCCCTCTCAGGCTCCCGTTGCGGCGGAAGGTCTGCGGTTTCCCATCGTCGTCAAAGCCAATATCGGCGGCAGTGGCGCGGGCATTGTGCGCTACGATTCGATGGAAACGCTCACCGCAGAGGCGGAAGCGGGCAGTCTCGAATTGGGAATGGACAGCACGGCTCTTGTTCAGGAATATGTCCCGGCACGCGGCGGCTATATCACGCGGGTGGAAACGCTCGGCGGCAAATACCTCTATGCGATCAATGTCCATACCACCGGCGAGACGTTCAACCTCTGCCCCGCCGATATTTGCCAAACCACAACCGGCGTCGCCCTCGAACGCAATGCCTGCCCTGCCGATGCCCCGAAATCCGGCTTGAAGGTGGAAGCGACAACCCCGCCGCCTCATGTTATAGACGCTATCGAACGCATTGTTCAGACCGCGCAGATTGACGTTGGCGGAATCGAGTATATGATTGATGATCGTGACGGCAGCCTGCTCTACTATGATATTAACGCCCTGTCGAATTTTGTCGCCGACGCCCGCAATGTGATCGGCTTCGATCCGCACGAGCGGCTTGTGGATTTTCTCGTTTCGGAGGCACGCTGACCTATGCGCTACGGATATTGGCTCCCGATTTTCGGCGGCTGGCTTCGCAATGTGGACGACGAGCAGATGCCCGCGACATGGGAATACGCCGCGAACCTTGCCCGCCGCGCCGAACAGATCGGCTTCGATTTAACGCTTATCGCGGAACTCAATCTCAACGACATCAAGGGCGTAGAGGCTCCTTCACTCGATGCGTGGTCAACGGCGGCGGCACTCGCGGCAGTGACCGAGACGCAGGAGATTATGGTCGCAGTTCGCCCGACATTTCACAATCCTGCCCTGCTCGCGAAACAGGCGGCGAATATAGATCACATTGCAAACGGTCGGCTTTCGTTGAATGTGGTGTCGTCGTGGTGGCAGGATGAGGCGAAGAAATACGGAGTCCATTTCGAGCGGCACGATGATCGCTATGCCCGCACCGATGAATGGCTCACGGTTCTCAACGGCGTTTGGGATGCGGATCATTTCTCGCATTCGGGGCAATACTATCAGGTCGAATCCAACGTCCTCCAACCCAAACCCGTTGCCAACCGCCCGCGCCCCTTGCTCTATGCGGGCGGCGAATCGGACACCGCCAAAGACCTTATCGCCCGCACTTGCGACGGCTATGTGATGCACGGCGATCCGCCCGCAAAAATCGGCGAACGTATTCGTGATATGCGAGCGCGGCGGGAACGCTTCGGGCTTCTGCCCTTGCTGTTCGGCGCGGCGGCATACAGTATTGTGCGTGATACGGACGCCGAGGCGCAAGCGGAAAAAGCCCGAATTACCGATGTCAAGCAGTCGGCGGCAGGCTACGCCAACTATCAACAGTGGCTCGCCGGAACACAATTGGAACAGCAGGTCTCGCTCGAAGAGTACTCGGTCTCCAATCGCGGCTTGCGTGCCGGACTCATCGGAACGCCCGCGCAGGTTCGGGCGCAGATTGCCGAGTTCGAGACGGTTGGAGTGGATTTTCTCCTTCTGCAATGCAGTCCGCAGTTGGAAGAAATGGAGCGTTTCGCCGCGCAAATCATCAACGCCTCTCCCTGATTTTCAGAAAAGACCTCTTGCAAGAGTCGGGTAGAAATCACGTACCCGACTCAAAAACAGCCGTCCTACGGACGAAATTCCCTCGCCTTGAGAGTGCGAAGCACGGCACGGCGGAACGAGACCTGCACGAGAAATAAATTGTTGCTGTACTCTTGCAAGAGGTCTAATGAAATTTCCCTTGCCTTCCCGAAAGGCAACCTGAACTGCTACAATTTCCTATGGGTTATTCC
>CAZPZP010000255.1:0-6095 GCA_964591025.1 uncultured Chthonomonadaceae bacterium | reverse complement strand
GTCGTCTGCCCGGTTTAGACAAATGGTTTGTTGAAATCCGACCCGATATGCTCAGAGACGGAAGAAATATTTATTCGTAAGTCCCTAACTCCCCTTACGCACTCCCTGCGGTGGAATGAATTCCACCGCAGGGAGTGCGTAAGGGGAGTTATATAAATATTAGGAGCAGAATGCTTTACGGAGAAACAGGCAGAAGCCGCACCGTCACTGTAGGCGCATGGCGAGCGGCTTGTTTGGGCATATCCTCATCGAAGGTCAGCAACACTGTCTCGTAGATTGGAGAGAGTTGCTCTGCCAAAGCGATATACAGTCCATCCGCAGATCGCCGACAACTGTATGTCCCGCGTATTTCATCGGCGCGTTTGAGCAGAGACACTTCACCTCGTGAAGACGTAAGAACCGGCAAAAGGAAAACCAACAATTCATCAATCGCAGAAACGTGTTCTTCTGCGGTCAGTTTGCTGCGTTCCACTTTTTTACACAGCACATACAAACTCTCGGAGACGATGACGCTGGGAGCAAAAAACAAGCAGTTTCGCTCTGAATAAAACCTGAGTGCCTCGCGAACGGCTGGCTCCTTATCGCTCTCTTTGGCAGCAACCGCAACCGCAACACTGGCATCCAACACAACGGCTTCAACAGTCTTATTTGTCGGGGTCATAATCGTACATCTCCCCGTCGCGCCCTTCACGCAAAAATCTCAGCGAATCGGAGCCGTCAGTATAAGGACGCCCTTTCTGCATCTCCGCGATCTTCTCCAAAGCCTCCAGCATTTTCCAATTCTTTTCATGGCGCGGCTTCCCTGCCGATAACTCTTCTTCGGATAATGTAGTCAAGCGAAACCGTTCCTGTGGATGTGCTTCCAAATGCGGCACCAACTCCGCGCCCGTCCCTTCCAAAACCAATAACTGTGACATGGCTTTCTCCTCCTTCCTCAGTATATCACAACCACACGAAACGAAATAGAGTTCCAACCAATTCCCTGAAATTCTCCCACTCACAATCGAGGGGATCAAGTTTGGCGTCTGAAGAATGCACGGCGGAATGCCCCGTCTGAGGAATTCATTCCGCTGTATCTGCATTTCCCAATAACCCAATAACCCAACGACCCAGCGCGTCCTAACGTCCAGCCATCGCCAACTCTCTTTGTATCGTCTCTTGGGCGCGGCGATACTCCACCGAAACCACCTTCACAAACTGCGGCAAGACACTCTCCCAGTTCTCCAGCAACTCGATGCCGCGACGACTGCGTGTATACCGGACATGAACCTCGATTAAGCCCCGCAGACGCAGAATGTCCTCTTCATCCTTTACGGGTTCCAATTCCGTCAAGCCGCCGTTGGTGTTGAGGCGTTGGGCGAAGGTTCCGTCCAAGTCCCAGACAAACGCCTCCCCGCCGCTCATGCCCGCCGCGAAGTTGCGTCCCGTTCTGCCCAAAACGATCACCGTTCCGCCCGTCATATACTCGCACCCGTGATCGCCCGTCCCTTCCACAACCGCCGTCGCCCCCGAATTCCGTACCGCTCCCGTCTCACCAAAGTGGTGGATTGGGAACACAGCAAATACGTTCGCCTTGATTTGGGTGCAGTTCCTCTTTCGTGTAACTGAAAGACAGTTCAGAAGTGTTGCTGATCACTCTTGCCCATGGAACAGTGTCGCCTGACGGGTCGAATGCAGGTTTGCCGACCACAGCGCGATTCGCATTCTTTCCCTGCAACTGCGTTTTCTGATAATGGTCACTTACTCGGTACTCCTCTACCAAATCTTCATGGAAAAACCACGGACGCATTTTATCCCATTTTCCAACCCACTGTTCTCCGTGCAGACGTGCGCGTTGCCGCAAGCGAAGAACAGTTCGCATACTGACACCAAGACGCTCCGCAGTTTCCCGCACAGGAATCCATCCCGCCGGAACACCGGAATAAACTCGCCTCCGATATTTCATCTGATAATGTTCCAGTGAGGAAATTCCCTGCCGCATCGTCTCCTTGCCTTTCTCTCGAACAGCCAGCCACTTATTCCGCTCCTCGTCCTCTTTGTAATTCTGTAAGTTCGTCAGCGAATACCAATTTCTGCCTCCTGTTCCCTTCTTACGAGTCAAGTAGACGGGAATCCTCCCCATCGTAACCCACCGTCGAATTGTTCTTTCACTGACGCCCATATAGGCAGCGGCTTGTGCGGTTGTCAAAAAAGTACGTTTGATCTGTTCTTCCTCCATTCCCGTCAGGTCGCCGATTTCCGGTATCCAGTGCTTCGGACGTCGCCGCTTGCGCCAATCCTCACGTCTTCGGATAAATTTCAGAGAGAAATCCACGTCTTTCTTGAGCAGCCACACCTTAGCACCGTGCCGACAAGTGCGCGTCCAATCCTGTTTTCTTGCCCGTTTCGCCAGTGCTTTCGGTTGAACTCCTGCCATTGCCGCCGCATCATCCAGCAGAATCCATTCCCGCCCATCATTTGGTGCAGGATAGACATTGCGCTCCCGATTCTCCCGCTTCCATTCCTCTGCACCGAAATCTGCTCCAACCAGACTCAGTTTCATTTCTCCACCCCCTTCTCGATGACCCAACAGGCAAACAAAAATCCCCCTGCTCGAAGATTGAGCAGAAGGATACGCTTGTCTGTATTTTTGTTGTCCCTACAATAATAGTACGTCCACAGACCCCTTTTTACAACCATGCCACGAAAAATTTACAAAAATTTACTCTTGCAATGCGCCTTGAATCAGTTGCTCTAATCCGGTACGCCAATCGCGGTCACCATAATCCCCCTGATCTAAAACCTGAAACCGGAAGCAATGCTCGTCAAAGTCTGCGCCCAAGTCCTGCCATGAAACCTGTTTGCCAACCTTCTCGAAAAAACGTGCAATTTCCCGTTTATACTCGGTATCGGCATTCCCTTTGAGATGGGTTCCTTTGCCTTCCAACACCCAAACCAATGGTTCTATTTTCCCGCCGATACCCTGTTGCATGACAAAGTCAGGATATAACGGTGAACGCTTCCATCCCTCGATCTTGAACTCATTTGTACCGACTAAGTTGCGATACCACCACAACACTTGCGGATGATCATCGAGATACAGTGCGACGCTCCGCTCGAATTCGTTGTAACTCTCTTCCGGCTCGAATTCGAACAGACTTTTTTGCAAGTCTGTATCATCACGCCGACGCAGTGCCTTGACGCGCCGCCGCTCTACTGTCGGCGGCAGTACATAACGGCATTCCAAGCAAGTCAAGCCGAAGAACAGTTTGCCCTCCGCGTACATTTGCTCAAACGCTACCCGCGTTTGATATTCCGTTTCACGCTCAATAAAACCCGCGATCCGTTCCATCAATCGAAAACGTACTAAAGACAGTTTGCCTTCGACACCTTGCAGACGCTCACAGACGCGATCCACAACAAAGCGCATCTGCTTGCTGCTCATCCAGTCCACCCCGGAATTCGCCACCAGCCAAAGCCGTGTATGGGTGTCATCTTCGACAACGACAGACTGACGTACTTCGAGCGGTTCCAGAGCATCCGCATTCAAGTTGACACGTCTAAACTGCTCTGTCGCTTCCCGAAACTCCGGTGCGAAATCCCACTCTTTGACCTCATCATAGCCGAACTTTGTAATCTCCACATGACTCAGCAAGTGACGATAGTAATCCAAAGCCTCTTCGCCGCTGTCATCCCGCACACAAAAACGAGGCAGGTAGATTTTCCCCTCAAACTCTTTGTAGATGTCCTGAAAATGCGGACGCATTTGCACGTCGCGGTGTGAAAGGGCATCCGCTTGCGTTCCCGAACGATCCACAACGCTCGAAAAACTGCCTTCATAGCCTTCTTTTGTCAATGCCTGTCGAATCTCATGAATCACTGATTCCGAACTCTGACGCAGACAATAAACATAACTCTCATTCAACGCGGTATAGGGAGTTTTCTCAACAAATGGCTGCCGCAGGACACGCCCCACCAACTGCGTCATATTCTGCTGACTTTTTACATTCGACAGCGATACCAGAATATAGGCGAACGGGCAATCCCAGCCTTCTTGCAACGCCGCTTTGGTAATAATCCATTCGATAGGGCAGGCGTCATCCAAAAGATCGATGCCTTCAATATCGTCTCTGTCCGAACTTTTGACGGCGACGCATTCTGCCGGAACACCTAAATGCCCGACCAAATACTCGCGCACATCTTCGCTATGGATAAATTCCGTATCGCGCTGATCTTTGCCCGTTCGTTCCACCTGCACCAGCACGATAGGGCGGATCAGTCGGTTCCCTTCGCCAAAATACTCCATCGCCAAATTCGCCAAGGCGATTCGCTTATCACGAGCCAAGTTCACACACTGCTGCCACGAAGTCACCCGCGAACTTGCTACATTGATCGGCAGTTTGATCATCTGCTCGTTCAACAGTTCCGTTCCACTGACGCGGCTTAACACATTCGCGCCCGAATGCGGCGTCGCTGAGAGTTCGACCACCAAGCGCGGATTGAAACCCTGAATTGTTTCCTGTGCCAGATCGCTTGTCGCTTTATGCCCCTCGTCCAAAATCACCAATGGTTCGCATAATCGCACGAGGTTTCCGATAGAAGTTTTAGCAAGATAGGTTCCCGTTTCCGCATCGTCCGCCAGCATATCCAAATTGGGGATTCTCTCTTTGAGTTCTCGGTGGGTGTCCGGCTCATCTTCCGGCGGAAAATGCTGGGCGATATTGCCGCCGCTGTCTTGGAAAAATTTCAGTGATTCGCGATCTTGCCGATTCGTCCCTTGCAGTTTCACGATCAGAACATTCAGCGTCGTTGCCAGCAATGCCGGAGTCAAGCGAACAATGTCGCGCTTTTCCCAAACTTCCACACGCCGGGACAGTGCGTACTCCAACGCTTCGCGATAGGGATGACGGCGATTTTTCAACGCCTTCAATGTGTCCTTATAGATTTGATCACTAGGGACGACCCACAAAATCAGTCCGGCTCCGTTGCGGCTTGTCAACAGCGAGCGATACGCTTGCCCGATGATCTGCGTTGCCAGCAGCGTTTTGCCTCCTCCCGTCGGAACCTTGATACAGATCGTCGGCAAGTCCACGCCGATCCCTGTTGCCTGCCGCGTATAAGTTCCCGACAAGCGCAACGGTTGGCGCAGACGATCCCATGCCTCTGTTGAAGCATATTTAGGATTGCCGCCCCGCTGCTCCTCGGTCAGAGTGTCGAGAAATGTCCGCACTTCTTCGACGACCCGTTGCTGATAAACCTTGAGTTCCATATCCCTCCGTCCAAAACATACCCTCGCAAAATCATTTCTCCCTCCCTTTGCGAAGGGGAGGGTTGGGGTGGGGTTCCTATCGCAAATGGAACGGAACCTGCATTGTTCGTACCCGCTTGCCTGTCGCCTTCTCCCACTCGCGCAACTGCTCACGGTGCATCACGAACTTTTCGTGATAGACGACCAACTGCCGATTTGGATCATTGACGGCGACCTTTTTCAGAAATGCGGTATCCATGCCCCAATCTTCTGTTGGACTGTCCTTATAAAGCAGATAATAACTCACGCCGCCGCGCTCTCCAATTTTGCCCGTTGCGCGGTTCATCTCGGCGGCGTCCCACTCGCGGCTTGTCTCCGTGTAAAAAATATACTTTGCCAATTCCTCATAAGGCGGCGGAACCTCACCCAAATCCCGATAATCTCCCAAAAGCGGCGTGTCGCTTACACTCACATAAGTAAAACTGCCGCCAAGCCCTTCCGTTTTCTCCGTCACATTCCGCACACCCAAAACCCGCACAACGCCGTCCTTCATCTCGGACTGCACTTTGTCGTATTCCGCCTTGCCTTGCTCTTTCGCCGCCTCGATACGCTCTAACAGACTGCCCGCCTTCTTCAAGGTATTGAGTCCGACTTTTTCCTCAAGAAGCGTCTCTGTCTGTGTTCCCGTATAGGCATAGCCCCCAATCACTCTCTTGACCCGTTCCGCCGTAATCGTCTCGCAGATATTGATCTGCTCCGTCTCGAATTTCTTTGGCTCGAACGGCTGCTGTATTAAAATGAACTTACGATTGCCGCCGTCCTCATTATTCAACTCCAACACCGCTTGGGCAGTCGTACCGCTTCCTGC
>CAZPZP010000254.1:0-6114 GCA_964591025.1 uncultured Chthonomonadaceae bacterium | reverse complement strand
TGCGGAATTGTCGGCTATGCGTTATTCTTGGTCGCGCCAAAAGTCGGGGATTGTGATTGCGTCCGCAGTCGTGTTGATCACGCTCGGTATTGGGGCAGTTCTGACTCGATCTGATGTTCCTGCCTCAAAGGTCGGGCTATTCTATCTCGCCGATGGGATCGCCGCCGGAATCATGCTGGCACTGATCACGCACATTCGCCGCGCTACAGTTATCTATCTCTGCCTCGCCGGATTTCTCTTCACGTTTCAGCCGTTGTTCAGTCGGATGCCGATCTATTGGCTTGTGCCGGACAGGGTTTGGGAATTGCTGCCGGAGACGGGCGTCACGTTTTTGGGGGTTGTGCCTTCGATTATGTATGTCACGGGCTTGGTGGCGACGTTCTCACTGATGGGTTATCACGCCGCCGATCCCGTTCCAAACCTCCCCCAACCCCCTCCTTCGTAAGGAGGGGGCTTTTATTCTCCCTCCTCTTCGTAACTTTAGTTTCCGGTAAATTGCGTCACCTTTGAGCCTTTGAGAGTGACAGGTGTCAGACATTTGCCCTTCATATGGCAGTGAAACCGTTCTTTTTTTACTCTTTGCCTGATGATCAGGGCAACTTGGAGAAATTCTCCAATCTCAAATGAGATTGAGAGAGTGTCAAAGTGTCTGACACGGTGTCAGGCAGACAAATGTCAACATGATTTTACCGGAAACTAAAGTCGTAATGAGGGGGCTTTTATTCTCCCTCCTCTTCGTAAGGGGAGGGTCGGGGTGGGGTTACTCTTCGCCGCGATAGACGCAGCCCGACGTGCAGGTTTCGCGAATCGTGATCTCACTGAGAAGCGGCAAATTCGGCTTGAGTTTGCGCCATATCCAACGAGCGATATTCTCACTGGTCGGATTCTCCAAACCGTCAATATCGTTCAGGTAGAAATGATCCAACTGCTGATAAATCGGGCGAAACGCGGCGGACAACTCACTGAAATCCATGACCCAGCCGAGCGTCGGATCGACTTCCCCTGAAACCCGAATCTCCACCCGAAACGAATGCCCGTGCAGTCTCGCGCACTTGTGACCTTCCGGTACATTCGGCAGACGATGCGCCGCCTCAAACGTAAATTCCTTGAAAATCTCCATCAATCTGTTCGCACTTTCAACGTGTGCAGTGTGCGTCCGCAGGACGTCTGTTTTTTTGACGGGTACGTTCTTGTACCCGCACTTACGATCTTCATACTCTTATTCGCACAGTTGCGGCGTATGCGGCAAGTTTTTCGGTTTGCTCCAGCGTCAATTGCGAATACGGCAGGCGCGATTCCCCAAAGGCATATCCTTTTGCCGTCAATATCGCTTTCAAGCCCGAAATCGAACCGACCTCTTTGATGATCGCCCGGATCGCGTTGACTTCGGTCTGCCGCGTCGTCTCGCCATTCCAAACCGCCGACAACAGGGCAGGAGCGACATTAGAAATTGCCGAGATAAACCCATCGGCTCCCAAGTCGCGCCCTTCGGTGGCAAACGCATCGCTCGCGGCAAATACCACGCCTCGCGTGCCAAACTGTTCGACCAACGCCCGCACTCTGTCGGCTTTGCCCGTCGAATCCTTTACGCCGACGATAATTTCCGCCTCGAACAGCCGCTCCAAACACTCCAAACTGAGAGAATTGGCGGCGTACTGCGGGATATTGTACGCCAAAACCGGCAAATCCGAAGCCTCACGCACTTCCGCATACCACCGATAAATCGCCTCGTCGCTTGCGGGATAGTAGATTGGCGGCGGCAGAAAAACCGCATCGGTTCCTGCCGCCTTTGCCGCTTTCGTGAGAGAAACGCGGTCTTGTGCCTCCCAAGCCCACACGCCCGCAATCACCGGAACACGCCCATTCGCCGCTTCAGTTGTTGTCTCAATCACGCGGGCTTTTTCATCGTCCGTCAGAAACAGGAACTCGCCGGTTGTTCCCGAAGGACAAAACCCTGCGATTCCCTGCTTGATCTGCCAAGAGATATGCCGCGTGATCACATCATGTGCCACCGCGTTATTGCCATTGAACGGCGTCAGCGTGGCGGTATAGCAGCCCTGAAAGCGGGCTTTGGCTTCGGTTCCGGTCATCGGGGCGTGTGTGTCCTCTCTCGCTCTCCGTTATTGACCGCTGTCACTCGTAGTTGTGTGCAGATGGTCGCTATTGTGCAAGTGGTCGCCATTATGAGTTCCGTCGGTCTTTTCCTCTGCTGCGTCCCTATCATGCTCATGATTATGGGCATGAAGAGCCGGCATAATCCCGATAAAGAGGACTTGGTTCGGCTTGAGGGGATTGATCACGATGATCTGTGGAGTACACGTCGGACTGCCCAGAGGTTGACCTGCCTGCTCCTCGGCAAGCGCGTAATAGGTCAATGAGGCGTGAAGCGAGCCTTGCAACAGAGGGAGCCATCCGATATTTTCGCGGTCAATCTCCGGCAGTTCCAGGCTGCGTCCTTTGTCATCGCGGAGGCGTTGCAGCGGGTAATAAAACGAGCGGAGATAGTCTGCCGCAAGGGCTTCCATCAGGTTGATCGCATTGGTTCCATCCATCATGATATGGTAGAAACGCTTCTCGGTTCGCGGATGCCCAACAGTCTCCGTCAGGTCTTGGACAGTCAAAGTCACACCGTCATAAAAATTCGAGAACACATATTCTTCGAAACATTGGTGCGCGGTTGGTGGTTCAGTATACTGCATTTGCTTCTCCTTTGCTCACAGCGCAAACAGGTCAGGTGCGTCCAAAAGTTCGCGGACAGCTTGCGAAAGGGGCATTGGTTTGCCGCGCAAATCTTCGCCCTCTATTCTTTTCTGTGCAGACAACGGCATTCCCTGCAATCTTTGGGCTTCCGCCACAGAAAAAAGCAGCGGGACCGCAATTTGCCCGCAGCCTTGCTCCAAATAGAACTGCCCGACGAACTCCCCGCAGCGTGCCATATACAACAGCGACTCCATGATCAGGCATTCTTTCAACGCGGCGCGATAATAATTTTCTGCGGTTTGCAGGTCGGTTTCGGCGGTAGCAGTGCGTGCCAATGCCAGAGAGGCGTGCATTTTGCCGACCCGATCCCCTATTTCGTCGAATGCCTCCAACCCCGCCTGCCCCAGCCATTTCGCCTCAGCGGGGAAATGCGGCAGGCGCAAGTTCGCCAGCACACACATCGCCAAACCCGCCGCTTTGCGATTTAGGGACAGTTCCGCCGTCATCAGCGCATCTTGCGCGAAGCGTTCGGCATCGTCCCACATTTCGGCACGATGGGCAAACAGGGCAAGCGTGCTTTGGGCATCGGCGAGTTCGGGGAAACTCGCCGTCTCCGTGAAATACTCCAAAACCCGCCGCTGATAGGCAACGGCTTGCTCAAAATCGCCTCGTACCGTCGCCATGCGCCCCATCGTATTGAACAACCGGCACAGCCGCCGCATATCACTCTGCGCCGTCAAAATCTCTTCGACTTTCGGTATCCATCCGGCAATGTCGGCGGAACGCGGCAGGAGCGGCGCAAACGAAGTCACGCTCATTCCCAAAACGCCCAGCAAGTCATTGGCACGATCTGCGAGTGCCATGTTCCATGCCGAGCGGAAATTCTCCAAATCCGCCCGAACGCGCCGCAGTGCCTCGCGCTCGTTGTTCTGTGCAAACGATTGCTCATAGCAGTTCTGCGCCCGCCGGGTGTACCACCGAATATAGTTCTGTCGCAATGGGTTCTTAGGGTCGCCCAAATGGTGGCGGGCGTATTCGCGCACCGGCATCAAGAGACGATACGTGATTGTGCCGTCCTCTTCGGATGGCGTCACCAGCGATTTTTCGCGCAGACGATCCAACGGTTCAAAGGCATCCGATAAATCGCAGACCGCCTCCACATCATCGAGAGTGAACGAGGTCTCGAAAATCCCCAGCGAATCGAACAGCGATTGCTCCGGTTCCGTCATTCCGCGATACGTCCAATCAAAAGCAGCCCGCAAACTCTTCTGACGCGGTGACAGCCCATGCAGACGCGACTGAATATCGAGCAGTTCCGAACTCAGTGTCAGCAAATTGGAGATGGAATAGCGGCGCATCTGCCCTGCGACGAGTTCAATCGCCAAAGGCAAGCCGCCGAGCGTCCGGCACAGAGTTGCCACATCGGGCGCGTTCGCCTCTGTCAGCGCGAACTCCCACTTGACCGCTTTGACCCGTTGCACAAAAAGCGTCACGCTGTCGGCTGCCCTTATCTCCTCAAAACGGGCGTTTTCGTCCGGCACATGGAGCGGCGCGACATCGAACTGAACCTCGCCATAGAGGTCGAGCGGTTCGCGGCTGGTGACAATTAGAGAGAGTTTCGGACAGGCATCACGCAGTTCCAAAAGAGGCAGAGCGGGTTCTTCAACCTGCTCGAAATTGTCCAAAATGAGCAGACATTCGCAGTTCTCAAGGTGGGCTTTCAGCACATAAAGCGGGTCAGCGGCAGACGCGAGACGCACTTCGAACGTGGCGGCAATGCGTGCGAAAACGCTCTCCATCGTCAGCGCATCTTCCAGCGGAATAAAGAATACGCCGTCGGGGAAATCGTCGGCAACTGTGCGCCCCGTTTCGATTGCCAGTCGGGTTTTGCCGCTGCCTCCTGTGCCGAGCAGCGTAATAAGCCGCTGTCCGTCCTCCACAATGCTGCGTTCGAGTGCCTGTTTTTCCGCTTCGCGTCCAACAAACTGATTGGGAGAGTCGGGAAGAATTCCTTTGGCGCGGCGTGTGGGCTGCGGCATGGCGGGCGAACGCAGACTGTAGAGGGTGAGCGGTTGGGAGAGTCCGCGTGCCAGCCGCCGCCCTGCCGGGTGGAGTTCCCAATCTGCGGGGAGTTCAGGGTGCAGGAGGTCGGCGCACGCTTCCGTCAGCAGCATCTGGTCGCAAAATGCGGCACCCAGAACGCGGTTGCCGAGATTGGCGTTTGTGCCGAGCGGTTCCGAGTCGGCACGTACCGAGACTTCACCCCAATGAACACTGGCACGCATCCGAAACTCGCCCTTGTCAGCGTCCGTCCCGATGTCCCACGCCTCCGCCAACCCTTGCACTGCTGCAATCGCCGTATCAAAGGTCACGAGCCAGCCGTCTCCGCGAAACTTGCAACAGGTCGCGCCCCATTTCTTGAAACACTCTGCCCAAAGGTCGAGATGGCGTGTAATACGATCTACATATGCTGACTCATTGCCCGCCCGCCGCGCTTCTGCCAAAAGAGCCGTCGAGTTGGCGATGTCGCAGTAGACAACGCATAAATTGCGGAGTGCCAGCGTTTTTGTCGGCATAGTGAAGATCGCCCCGAAAACACAATTTCCGTCGAGATGGTCTTCTGATTCGCGACGAAGTGACGATTCTCCTCCCTATGATCACATTCGGGGAAGAATCAATTTTAGGGCGGTTGTGGTTTAACGCGTATGTTCTGTACCCGGCAACAAAGTGTAAGCGTCTTTACCTCACCCCCCCGACCCCCTCTCCTGACCGTTCGTTCCTCACGAGGAGTGGGGAAGTCTTGACATTGGGATTTTCTCCCCCAAAGTTGGGTATAGGCGCATTGACTCTCCCCTCTCGGCAATGATTGGAGGGAAATAGAGGAGGCGTTTCGTTATTAGTTGACGTTTAGACAAAAAGGCAACGGTTGTGAGCCGTTTGTGACTCCGTCCCGTTGCCATGGGGTAAAGTTTCCCTTGACTAAAAGAAGGAACTTACCCCATGGATTGTATCACACTTGCCGCCTTTCGCGAAAACCTGTATGGCTGTTTTCTGCAAGCGGGAGACACCCTGCTCAACTTAATCGATGCCAAGGTTTCACGTTTAAGTAGACCGGCGCAGTTCCTTCGTACAAATCCGTAGAATGATGTGGAGGGTCTTTACGCCATGTATAAAGTCCAATTCGATGACGGCGCACGTCAAGAACTGATCCGACGCGCTCATCAACACAATATTGCCCCCAATACCCGCGACCGATTGGAAATGCTGCGCCTTTCGGGGGAGGGATGGAGCATCCCAAAGATAGCCGCGCATCTGAGCCTGCATCCACAGACAGTACGCCGTTGGATCAAAGTCTTCCTCATAGAAGGCTTTGATGCCCTCGTCACGCCGCCCCGTCCGGGAAAGCCCTCCGCC
>CAZPZP010000253.1:0-6119 GCA_964591025.1 uncultured Chthonomonadaceae bacterium | reverse complement strand
TCACCACAATTTGGCTTCCTATTGCCGCAAACAACGCCCCGACTGCCGTATTGCAACGTGCATCTAGTTTGTCGGGACGAATTCCCAAAGCGAGCAAAGAAAGAACGGTGACCGCCATCAGTGGGATGAACGTCTTCAGGAAAACCAGCCAAGGATGGGAACGAGCGATGTGGAATGTAAATACCACGCGCTTGATTTTTTGCTTATCAGAGGGGACTTTGTTCGGATCGCCAAAATTCGAGGGATGTACCTTTTCTGTGTCGAACTGCTTCGATACTTCCTCGCCTTCGCGGTACGGTATTTGGAGAGGGGCGATGTGCCAGCCATTCATTCGGATACGCGAGTCCAAAACGCTGTTGTCGCCGTCTGGTTTGAGTGTGATCAGAGTGCTGTCCTGAAAGGGCGAGGCAATAGAGATACGTATGGTATGATCGTCGAACGGATAGTCTGCCACTGTCCACACTTTACGCAAATCGGCAGTGCCGCGCACTAACTGATAGACATGGTTTCCTTGCGTGCGATGAACGACAACCTCACTTTTGACATTCAATCCGTTGCTGACGATGAAGTTTTTTGCCATATCGAATTGGGTATTGCGGGGAAGGTCATAGTTGAACCAGAGCAAAAATCCCACCGAAATTTTATTTTCGGAGTAGCTCAATCCATAAACATCGGTGATCTCAATTCCGGCAGTGACTTCGATGATCTGACTCTGTGCCGGAACCCCCCAGAACAACGCGAGGCAAAATGCGATTAGAAACCGATGCAGTCGAAACATAGTAGCGTCCCTCCATACAGAGTATACTAAGGAAACGGCGATAAAGTAAATGGGGAGGGAGCGAACTGAGTGGGCGAACGTGAAAGTGTGACAAATCTCTACCGGACACGCAAGGCAGAGCGAGAAGCGACATTCGCGCAGTTATCGCGGCTCGATGTGCGTGTTTCGAATGCACGGCTGGCACTGTTCGGCGTTGGCGTCCTGCTGGTATGGCTTGCATTTGGCAGACAAATTCTTGCGGCAGGTTGGCTCTTATTGCCTTTTGTTGGCTTTGTCGCGCTGATTATCTGCCATGATCGTCTGCTCAAGCAGAAAACCAAAGCGGAGCGTGCCATTGCGTTTTATGAGTCGGGACTGGCTCGTTTAGAAGACCGCTGGATGGGACGCGGCATAAGCGGCGACAGATTCCTGCACGCCGCGCATCCTTACGCGCTCGACCTCGATCTGTTTGGAAGCGGCTCGCTATTCGAACTTCTGTGTACAGTCCGCACGCAATTCGGCGAAGAGTGCCTTGCCGATTGGCTTCGCACACCCGCAGAATCCACTGTCATTCGCGCCCGGCAAGAGGCAGTCCGTGAACTTGCTTCTCGTTTGGAATTGCGCGAAGAAGTGGCAATTCTTGGGGCATCTGTGCGTTCCGGCATTCGCCCTGAAACCCTCACCCGCTGGGGCAATGCGCCCGTTGCCCTGCCTGTCAGTGCCGCGATTGGGATTGCTTTGGGGATTGCTGCGCTTTCGATAGCCGCCTTAGTTTTGTGGGCAGTGGGATACGGACTCTTGCCGCTTTTTGGAATGGCGATAGTCGGAGGCATTTTCGATGCCGTCTTTGGCAAGCAGGTGCGGCAGGTGATTCGCTCGTCCGAAACGTCGCGCAAAGACCTCGAACTGTTCGCCGATATGCTTGCCCTCTTCGAGCGGGAAACCTTCACATCGGAACATCTTCAGGCACTGCAAGCCGCCGTCAAGCGTGACGGAATTCCGCCCTCGGTTCGTATTACCCGCCTCAAAACCCTGTTCGAATATCTCGAAGCCCAGCAGAATTTTCTTTTTGCTCCGCTTGCGTTTTTGCTGCGCTGGTCGTTTCTGTTCGCGTATGCTATCGAACGCTGGCGCGAAAAAGATGGCAAATATCTCGCGCTGTGGCTTCACACTGCGGGAGAGTTCGAGGCATTGTGCGCGTTGGGCGGATTTGCTCATCAGAATCCCGACGCGATTTTTCCTGAGATTGTCGAAACGGGCATTTGTTATGAGGCGGAGGAAATGGCACATCCGCTTTTGCCCGTTTCCCATGCCGTGCGGAATTCACTCACCTTCGATCCCTTGCGCCGCCTGTATATTGTCAGCGGTTCCAATATGTCGGGCAAAAGCACACTGCTCCGAACCGTCGGAACAAATGCGGTGCTGGCTTTGATGGGGTCACCCGTTCTCGCGTCACGGTTTCGGATCGCGCCGCTTTCTCTTGCCGCCTCGATTCGAACTGAGGACTCTTTGCAAGCGGGCGTGTCGCGGTTCTATGCCGAGATCAAGCGGCTGAGTCAAGTCGTAACAGTTGCCCGCGAACAGCCGCCGTGCCTGTTTCTCCTTGACGAGATTCTGCATGGAACAAACTCCCATGACCGCCGGATCGGAGCCGAAGCGATTCTGCGGGCGTTGGTCGCAGAAGGAGCAGTTGGATTGGTCACGACGCATGATTTGGCACTCGCTCGCATTGCGGAGGACGCCGCTCTAAACGCTGTCAATGTCCATTTTCAGGATCACATGGAAGGCGGGCAGATGCAGTTCGATTATCTTCTGCGTTCGGGCGTCGTGGAGAAAAGCAATGCCCTCGAACTGATGCGTGCGGTTGGCTTGGAGATTCCGCTCGATTCCGCGCAAGAGACACTCACGCCATGACCGCCCGCGATCCCGAAGAGCAGCAGACGAACGCTGCGCCGAAAACAGAACATTCTCTGCTAAAAATCCTGCCATATCTCGTTCTCTTTGTTTCGGCATGGGCGGTTTTTGGCGAAACCACCGATGATCCGTTTATCACGTTTCGCTATGCTGCGAACTTTGCTTCGGGTTATGGAGCGGTTTATAATGCGGGCGAGCGTGTTGAAGGCTTCACCAGTTGGCTTCATTTGCTTGCTTGCAGTGTGCTGTATATCCTTTTGCCCTCTGTTGGTTTGCTGCTCAAGGCAAAACTGCTCTCGCTGATCTGCGGCGGCGTAGTCCTGTACCAAACCGGCAGACTGGCGGCAAAACTTTCCTTGACGCCATCCATGACTTTGGCGGCTCAACTCTTGCTCGCGTTCAATCTCAACTTTGCCATTGCGTCGGTCAATGCCCTTGAAACAACGCTGTTCACCGCCGTTTTGCTCTCCGCTGTGTCCCGATTTGTTGTCGAGATGGAACGCGAAGACGGCATCCTTTCGGGTTTACTGTTGTTTCTCGCTTGCTTCACGCGCCCCGAAGCGTTGATCTATGTTGTATTTTTGATTGGCTTTCGGCTGTATCTTTGGAGGCAAAAGCAGTTGTCGCGCCGCTTCGTTGTCGGCTGGCTCTTGTGGTTTGCGGTTCCGATGGCACTGTTTTTGGCGTTTCGGCTCGCCTATTATGGCTATCCATTCCCGAATACCTACTACGCCAAATCGGTCACATTGACCTATGGAATCACCAATGGACTGCCATATCTGCGTCAACCGTTTCTGCCGCACAGTGGACTCTTTGTGCGTTATCCGATCATCATGGCTGGCATAATCGGCTATTGGGCATTGGCTTTGTTCGGGATGATTTCGTCTCGGCGCGAGGCAAAGATTCAATTGTTGACATTACTGGTTTTGGGCAGTCTCATTTTCATTTTGCGCGTCGGGGGCGATTGGATGAGCGGCTGTCGCTTTCTCATTCCCGTTTTGCCTTTCGTCACTTTGTTGCAGGTGCGGGGCATCGTCTCGCTGGCACAGAAACGCGCAGAACCCTCACGCCCGAAAATTCAGTTTGCCCTCGTCGCTCTGACTTTATTCGTTATCAGTGGTGGCTATTTCGGCTTTCCACTCGGTTTATGGACGAAGCGCGGCAGTCCCCTTCGAGATGACCGCTTGCTCGCCTCCTGCGCCCATCCCTACGGGCAAACGTGGATCACCATCGGACAGTTCTTTCGGGAAGCATTACCGCCCGGCGCGTCCATCGCCTACAGTGAAGTGGGCTATGCGGCGTATCTCAATCGGGACAAGCACTTTTTGGACACGTTCGGGTTGACGGACAAGGAGATCGCCCATGTCGAAGGAGTCGAGCGGTGTCGGTTTGGCGTCGTCACGATGTTTTGGAATCCGCCGAGCGATCCTGTTCAGCAAATTCTGCGCCGCCGCAAGCCCGATTACGTCATCATCGGTTCGGTTGCCATGCCAAACCCGATGCCGCAACGATTGATGCAAGACTATGAGCCGATGCCGCTCCCGCCGAAATGGAAAACACGGCTGGTAGCGACCCAATTCGGCTTTTATCGGCGGCTTGAAGAGCTGCCACTCTAATCCGAAGTAAATCAGCACAAAGAAAGAATTTCCTCACCATGAAACGCAATTGGAAACGTATATGTTTTTCTGCTCCCTTTCTCAGTTTGGTTTCGCTTGCCACAACCGCCGTTGGCGCAGAAAAGGCGAAAACTGCCGAGAGTTTTGTAGAGAGCATCGGCGTGTGTACCCATTGGACATACAGCGATACTCCCTATGGATTCGCCTACGAAAAAGTGCGCGCTAAGCTGGTCGAACTCGGCATACGGCACGTTCGCGACGGACTCAATCCGCGCATTCCTGAACTAGCGAAACAGGGCATTCGCACCATGATCGTCGCCGAACCGGAATTCGGCACGCCGGAACAGATTCGTGACAAAGTCAAAGCCATCAATGCACAGCTCTTCGCGATTGATGCGGTTGAAGGTCCTAACGAGCCAGATTTGTTTTGGATGAGCAACAAAAAATCGTACAAAGGGCAGGGATATGAGGGCGGAGAGGCGAGCATCATCAACGCGGTGATTGCTTACCAGAAAGATTTGTATTCTGCCTTCAAGAGCGATCCAGCAACGGCGCGAATCACTTTGGTCGGCTCTGCTTTGGGCAAAACCTACGAGCCGGGCAAAAACCCCTTTCCCAAAGGTGCACTCGCCAAATTCGTCGATTGGGGCAATTTTCATCCCTATCCCGGCGGCAACCCGTTCAGCATTCCGTTCGGATATGGAACTATCGAAAAATACTATTGGGACGGCACGCAGCCCAGTGGCAATCTCGACGAATTTCCGTATGCGTTCCAAACCTATCAGCCGACGTTTGCGCCCAAACCGATGGCTTCCAGCGAAACTGGTTATTCCACCGACCTCAACGGGACATCAGAAGCGGCGCACGCCAAATATATTCCGCGTCTGTTTGCCGAATACTTCCGGCTTGGCATTCAACGCACTTATTCTTATGAATTGGTAGACGAATTCGAGGACAAACTCGGAACCAATCGCGAAGCGCATTTTGGACTGCTGCGCCGTGATGTGACGCCGAAGCCTGCCTATACAGCCCTCAAAAATCTCATCGCTTTATTGAATGATAAAGGCGCGACCCCGCAGTTTCGCCCAAGCAGTCTCGACTACAAACTCGACGTGCGCCCCGCTCCCGGCTATGATCGCACTCAATTCGTACATCATCTGTTGTTGCAAAAAAGCGACGGTGATTTCTATCTTGTTGTGTGGCACGAAATCGCCAACGAAGACAAATCGGTTCAGCCGCGCCGTCAAATCACGCCGCCCGATATGCCCGCGACGCTCACCCTCACCACTCCTATTCGATCCGCCGTGTTTTATCAGCCCAACGACTCGGCAAAACCACTTCGTACCGTTGTGAACCCACAGAAATTGGAACTCAAAATCCCGGATCGTCTGCTCATCCTCAAACTCACGCCCGAAACCGCGAAAGGAGGCACGCCTTGACGGATTCGCATGACGAACGCTGGAGATTGACCGGCAAGCACGCGCTGGTGACTGGCGGCACAAAAGGAATAGGCTATGCCATTGCCGAGGAACTGCTCCAACTCGGCGCATCGGTCACAATAGCCGCCCGAACGCAGAGCGACATTGATACCTGTGTTGCGTTATGGCGCGAAAAGGGTTACGCCGCGCACGGAATCGCCGCCGATCTTTCCGCTCCTAACAGTGCCGCCGCACTGATTGCTGCGCTGGGAAGCCGCCTCGATATTCTGGTCAACAATGTCGGGCGCAATATCCGCAAACCTACCATTAACTATAGCGCGGACGAATATCGGGCAATATTAGAGACAAATCTCGATTCGGCGTTTCATCTGTGCCGCGCCGCCTATCCATTGC
>CAZPZP010000252.1:0-6125 GCA_964591025.1 uncultured Chthonomonadaceae bacterium | reverse complement strand
ATTATTAGTCCATTCGCGTGAAGATTGGTGTGTCTTCAATCTCATAAGCACGCTAAAATTTACGCTGACTGACTATTATATGACAAATCCCAAACGATTGAAAGCAATGGAACGCCATTCAGACGGGTATTTAAAATCCCGCAACACAGGCAAAGTCGCAGCAACGCGATTTGGACAGCAACAAGGAATTTCGCGGGGCAGATACACGTAACCACCCACCAAAATATCGGAACCACTCAGCACCTCATCCGTTCCCTGATATGCCGAGCGGTTCCCTTTCCTCGTGAGGATTTCCCCTGAGAGTACGAGGGGAATAGATGAGCAAAGAAGAGGATTGACTTTCATAGTTTATCATTCCCCCGTTTTTGCGGCATAATTAGGAGGGGCGAAACGCCGTGCCATCCATTTCCCTATTGACCGCAGGAAGGACAGAATGAAAGGAGAACGCCATCATGCCAGCCTTGTTAGAACGAGAAACCGGAGTGAGCAATGAAATGTTGACTCCTCTGCTTTGGACAGCAGAGGAATATCTGCGCCTCAGTGAAACCGACATTCTGATACAGAAAACGGAGTTGATCGCAGGGGAAATTTTTAAGAAAATGGGACAGAATCTGCCGTATATCATCACCCTGTTTGCCCTCGCGCAATGGCTCCGTCAGACGTTCGGGGACGATTTCGTCAATACTCAAACGTCGCTTTTGCTCAAAAATGCCCGGCAGGGCGACAGTGTCCCGGAACCTGATGCCGTGGTTTTCGCCAAGCGTGTCCTGAGTTTTCGCAAACAATTGCCGACGGCATCGGAGGTCCTGCTTGTCGTCGAAATTTCCGACAACACGCTGGCATTCGACCTTGTTAACAAAGCCCCCGCTTACAGCAAAACAGGCATTGTCGAGTACTGGATTGTGGATGTCAACGGCGAACGCATTATTGTTCATCGTGACCCGACAGAGAACGACTACAGTTCTGTTATCGCCTACAATGGAGACGAGGAAGTCTCCCCGCTCGCCAAGCCCGAAGCCAAAATCGCCGTTTCCGCGCTCTTCCCCGCCGATGACGCACAAGATTGAAAGGAGAATGCTATCATGCCTGCCGCAGTCGCAGTCTTGGACGAACCCCTTGATTTGGGAAAAGACCGTATCCGATGGACGCGCACTCGTTATCATCAACTGATAGACATGGACATTGTGACCGAACGCACCGAACTTCTTGATGGAGATATTATTCCCAAAATGCCGCAAAACCCTCCACATCGCATCACGCTTTATTTTGTCAGTGCTTGGCTGGAAACGGTTTTTGGCAGGGCGTTTGTGCAGCAACAGCAGTCGGTGGAATTGTCGGACGAGGACAGTGAGATCAATGAGCCGGAACCAGACATTTCTGTTCTTGCGAAGCCGATTCCATCCTACCAGTCTGGCAACCCGCCTCCTGATGAAATTGTTCTGGCGGTGGAAATTTCGGACACGACCATTCATAAGGATGTTGGCAAAAAGGCGAGGCTTTATTCCAGAGCAGGCTTTCCTGAGTATTGGATTGCCGATGTCAATATGCGTCAGATTATCGTTCATCGCGAACCAACGGATAACGGCTATACTTCGATTGTTTCTTACAGTGGCGAAGAGGAAATTGTGCTACTCGCCAAGCCCGAAGCCAAAATCGCCGTTTCCGCGCTCTTCCCCGCCGATGACGCACAAGATTGAAAGGAGAATGCCGAAATGCCTGCCTTGCTGGAGCGGGAAAGTTCCGCTGTCGAACGAAGCATCGCCCGCAAGTTGTGGACGATTGACGAATACGAGCGATTATCCGATTTAGGATTTTTGGAAGGGAGTTACGAACTCATTGAAGGGGAAATCATCGAGAAGATGGGACAGAACCGCACGCATATTAATTTGATTATGTTTCTGACGCAATGGCTTTTGGATGTGTTCGGGCGTGACCATGTGCAGGCGCAAGGTCCAGTTGTTATCACACGGGAGACGGGCAAAGAAAGCAAGCCGGAGCCGGATTTGGCAGCATTGAATGCTCCGTTATCGCATTATACCAAGCGCAATCCGAGTGCGGCGGATGTTGCGCTCCTTATCGAAGTTTCCGACACAACACGCGAGTCCGATTTGGGAACCAAAGCCGATATGTATGCGCGTGCAGGTTTTGCAGATTACTGGGTCATTGATGTTCAAGCGGAGCAGATCGTCGTCCATCGTGACCCGACGGCGAAAGGATATGGCATTGTCACTCATTATGCGGCGAATCATGATGTTTCACCGCTCGCCAAGCCCGAAGCCAAAATCGCCGTTTCCGCGCTCTTCCCCGCCGATGACCCTGAGTAAAATTCGCTTTATAGACAGCAAAATCGCCCTTCTGTGAGGAATCACTCTCTCACGGAAGGGAATTGTTCTCACATCCAAACAGTTTACCATTGCCCTGTTTTTGCGTCATAATAGATCAGGTGCGGCGTTGGCTCACTCCTTGCCCGCGTCACGCCCCAACCTCACAACGACGTGTCATTCTTTTCGATATTCTAAACCGCAGGAAGGATTATTATGCAGTCATCCCGATTTCTCCGCGTCCTTGCCGGAACCGCGCTTGCCGCGTGTCTGCTCTCAGCACCCACCTATCGTGCCGCCGCCGATGTCTATGACGATCTCCTCGCCAAACCCGATTGGCGCAGTGTCGGACCCGCCATCATGGGCGGGCGCATCAACGATGTCGCTGTGATCGAAAGCAGCCCCAGCACGCTTTATTTCGCTCATGCGTCAGGCGGTCTGTACAAATCTGTCAACGCCGGAACAACATGGACACCCATTTTTGAGAATCACGAAACCAGCAGTATCGGTGACGTTGATCTCTGCCAAGCCAAGCCCGATGTCGTCTATATCGGAACGGGCGAAGCCAATAATCGCCAGTCCAGTACGTGGGGCAACGGCGTTTATAAGTCGGTTGACGCCGGCAAAACGTGGGAACATCTCGGCTTGAAAGAGACGCGCCATATCGCCCGCGTCATCGTTCATCCCACCAATCCCGACGTGGTTTGGGTTGCGGCGATGGGCAAACTCTGGGGCGCGAACAAAGATCGCGGCATCTATAAAACGATTGACGGCGGCAAAACATGGACGCAAACACTGTTCGTCAACGAAACCACCGGCGCGACGGACATTGCTCTTGATCCCTCCAACCCCGATATTCTCTACTCTGCCATGTATCAACGCCAGCGTGCGCCCCATGGCTATAACGGTGGCGGCGCAAGTTCGGGATTATATAAGTCTATAGATGGCGGCGCGACTTGGCAGAAACTGACCGAAGGGCTTCCCACCGGCGAAATCGGGCGCATCGGCATCGGGATTTATCGCAAAAACTCGAAAACCCTGTTCACCATTTGGGAGACCAAAAACGGCTCGATCTCCGGCGCGAACAACGGCAGCATTTTCCGCTCCGACGATGGCGGCGCAACGTGGGCAAAGGTCAGCGACATCAACCCGCGCCCCATGTATTACTCGCAAATCCACGTTGACCCGAACGACGACAAAAACGTGTGGGTTCTCGGCGCGTCCATGTACAACTCCACTGACGGCGGCAAGACGTTCACGACGCAGCGAGTCAACCGAATTCACGGCGATTATCACGCACTGTGGATCGACCCCAAAGATTCCAATCATGTGTTCACCGGCTCCGATGGCGGCATCCACTGGACATACGACGGAGGGCGCACTTGGGACTTCGTCAATACGCTCGCGCTGGCTCAGTTTTATGAGGTTGGGTTCGATTATCGCAAGCCCTATTTCGTCTATGGCGGCTTGCAGGATAACGGAAGTTGGGCGGGTCCGAGCGCAGTTCCGTACTCTGTGGGAGCAACGAACGATGATTGGTATCGCATCGGAGGCGGTGACGGCTTTTATGTGCAAGCCAGCCCGAAAGATTGGCGCACGCTGTATATCGAAAGCCAGAATGGTTTCGCGGCACGCCTGAACCAAGCAACGGGCGAGCGCAAATCGATCACACCGCGCCCCGCATCGGGTGAGGAGCCGTATCGCTTCGACTGGAACACTCCCCTTCATCTTTCGCCGCATAACCCCGACAAGATTTATATGGCGGGCAATCGTGTCTTCATCTCGACGGACAAGGGCGAATCGTGGCGCAAAACCGACGACCTGACCACGAAGCCAGACAGAACCAAAATTCCGATTATGGGCAGCCTCGTGACGACGAAAACGCTGTCGGCTTGGGACGGGGTCGATTCCTTCGGGCAGATTGTAACCCTGAGCGAAAGCCCTGCGTCTGCGGGCGTGCTGTATATCGGAACCGACGACGGCAACCTGCAAATGAGCCGCGACGATGGCAAATCTTGGACGAATCTGACCGGCAAGGTTCCGGGCGTGCCAAAAGGAACATGGGTTTCTCGTGTGGCGGCTTCGGCGCACAGTCCGGGGCGCGTGTATGTGACGTTCGATGGACATCGGGGCGACGATTTCACGCCGTATGTTTTTGTCTCCGAAGATTACGGGCAGACGTGGGCAAAAATCACCGGCGGCGTGCCGGAATTCCATGTCGCTCGCGGGTTTAAGGAGCATCACCGCAACCCGAACCTACTGTTTCTCGGCACGGAGCGCGGCTTGTATGTGTCGTTCAATCGCGGCACAACTTGGAAGCCGATGAAGGACAATCTGCCGACGGTTCCGATCAACGACGTTCAGATTCACCCGCGAGAAAACGATCTGATTTTGGGGACGCACGGGCGGGGCATCTACGTTCTGGACGACATCGGTTATCTCGAAGACGCGGAGAAGGCACAGAGTTACGACGCCTATCTCTGCACGCCGAAGCCCGCGATTGACTATCGGATTTCGCTCAGAAAGGGCAGTACAGGGCATAAACTGTTCGAGGCGACCAATCCGCCGCGTGGCGCGATGCTATGGTTCTATCTCAAAGAGGCTCCCAAAGACGATAAGCCCGTGACGCTGACGATTCTGGAACGAGACGGCAAAACGGTGGTACGCGATGTGGAGACGCGGCGACTGGTCAAGGGTCTCAATAGCGCGACATGGGATTTCCGCTGGAACTCTCCCACTGCCGACCTGCCGAGCGAGGGCGGCACAACTCCCACTCCGCAGCAGCAGCGTCAGGGCTTGCGCGGTTTTGGCGTGGGCGGTGCAAAGGCACTGCCCGGAACCTATCTGGTCAAACTGAAAATGGGCGACACGGAGACGATCAAGCCGCTGACGATAGAAGACGATTCCCGCATGACCCTGACCACTTCCGAGCGCAAGAGTTACTTCAACACACAGAAGCAAGCGGCGACGACCTACCGCAATATGGAACAGGCACGTCGGGCTTTACTGTCTCTGCGAGCGCAGTTGACGAAGCTGCAAGACAGCGACGGCATGAAGGGGGCGGACAAGACACTGACGGCGGACGTGAAGGCGTTGGCGGCAGAGGTCGAAACCCTCTCTTCGATGGTGACGCCGCGCACTCCCGTTCGCCGCCCGACAACGGAAAGCGATGCAACGGCAGGAACCGCGCCAGCGACTGCACCGCCTCCCGCCGAAACACCAGCACAAGCCACGACAACGCCGACGATTCAGCCGCTTTCGCCGCGTGTCAGCCGCGTGGTCAACTCATTGGAGTCGATTATGGAAGTGCCATCGAAGGCGACAACCGACGAGTTGAAGGCGGTGACGGCAGAGGTAAATCGTGTGGTGGGGCAGGTGAATTCTCTGTCTCAGCGGCGCATTCCTGAACTCAACCGCCGTCTGAAAAGCGCGAAATTGGAGGAAGTGAAACCCGCTTCTCGTATCGCTCTGACCGCCCCGCGCCAAACCGAGCCGCGTGTGGTATTGCAGCAGGAGACCGAAGCCGTCTTCGAGACCGAGGACGCAAAACTCAAGCGGTTCCAAACTGAGCAAACTGAAAAAGAGCAATAATAGCGTAACTCATGCTCTCTTTCTTTCATCCCTCATACTCCTCTCGCTCTACGAGAGGGGCATGAGGGCGTTGTAGCATGGGGCAGTTTTTAGGTGTTGGCGCCAAGCCAGTTTTGCAGTTCATTAGACCTCTTGCCTAAATCCAGAGGAATTTATTCCTCCGATAGGGGCGTTCCGCCTTGCTTGACACGGCGGAATAAATTCCTCCGCTAG
>CAZPZP010000251.1:0-6128 GCA_964591025.1 uncultured Chthonomonadaceae bacterium | reverse complement strand
CGGGGGTTTTAAACCCCCGTCTGGAAAAAACAAGCGTCTTTCAGACGCACCCATCCGTGTATGGACTCCCCTCTCCTCCGAACTTGTTCGGGTATCAGGAGAGGGGTTGGGGGTGAGGTAAAGACGCTTGTACTTTCTTACCGGATACTTTCAGTACCCGCTGCGAGAGGTGAGGTATTAATCCAAGCGTGGTAAAATTTACTCCATACACCTTGAACCTTCCCTTGCCGCGTTGTTCTTTGCTTCAATCATGAAACCCTTTGCGCGTGCAAATCGTCACATGAAGCAGAAAGGAGCGAACAGCCATGAGCAAAATGCCCGTTGACCGCGATGAGAAGCAAAAGGAGATTTTCCGACGCTTCGGTATTCCTAAGTTGCGAAATGAGGATACCCCGAAGCCGGAACACACAACCGGCAAAGAGGCGCAAGCCGAAGAGAAACCAAAACGCAAATAAGACTGCCTGCAATGGACACAATAAAAAGCGCGTTCCAGAGAAACCATTTCGTTCTCCGGCACGCGCTTGTCTCCTTATTCTCCTCTTCTTTTATGTCGGGGAGCGGTGGAAGTGCGCCATTCTCCAGACACCTTCTGTGAGAATGAAAACGCGGGTTTCGTTGAAGGTTTTCCAAAGGGGCGTGCCATTGCGGTCATAGGTCATCAGGCGGGTATAGGTGACAATACCCGTATCGCCATAGACCTGCACACGCGGCGAGAGCATATCGAACCGGGACGGTGCGTTATCGGGATTTTGCGCCATTTGCCGGACCAATGCCGTGTGAAACTCTACGCCGTCGATCCGGTAGGCACAGACATCCTCGAAACAGGAGAGTTCTGGCAGACAATGCGCGGCGTACAGTGCGGTGTCGCCCGTGTGAATCGCATGAAGCATCTTCCAAGTGACGGCGATCAGTTCGCGCTGTGCCGCATCAAAGCCCGCTTCATCGAACAAAGCCATTTCGTACATTCGCGCCTCCTCCAAATAGCAAAGAAGAAGAGGAGAAAAGGGAACAGGGAACACACGAAAACAAGGCAGATATCTCAAAGCGAACTCTTGAATTGGTCTTTGTGTTCTTTGCTTCTTTGTTGTGAATTGGTCTTTGTGTTCCCCGTGTCCCCTGTGGTTCTATCTCTCCCCTTCTCCTCTTCTTTGTTAGCGTGGTGCGTTCGGGCGTGGCATTGGGCGTCCGCCGCCTTGCGGCATCATTCCCATCTGCGGCTGTGAGCGCAAATTGTTGATGACTTTCGCCTTTGTCCCGATCAATTCGTTCACATAGGGCATAGTTCTCTGCTGAACAATTGTATCAACAGCAGCGTTCCACTCTTCCGGTTTGAGATCGGCACTGGCGGTTTGGACTTGAATGATATGGTAGCCGAATTGCGTTTTGATCGGCTCGCTGATCTCACCGGTTTTCATTTTGAACGCGGCTTCCTCAAACGCAGGAACCATAAGCCCGCGTGCGAAGGTGCCTAACTCTCCGCTGTTTTGCTTCGCCGAAGTGTCGTCACTGAGTTCGCGTGCTGCCACGTCGAATTGCTTTTTATCGGCTCTGATGTCGGCTGCGATGACTTTAATCTTGTCGAGAGCCTCTTGTTCCGCCTTTAACTTTTCATCGGCTTTGGCTTCCGGTCCAAGTGGCTTGATCGCGATCAAAATATGACGCGCCTTGACAAAATCCGCGCCGGAATAGGGATGCCCAAGCTGCTTTTCCGCGTCCTTGCGAACGAGTGCCGACGCGATGGCATTCCAGCGCACCCGAGGACGCAGAGCCGCCCGCGTAATATTTTGTGAGGCAAGAAATTGCTCATCGGTTTGCCCCGCCATGGCGGGGTTGCGAGAGCGCAATTGTTTGAGCAGATTGGTGATAAAAGCGTCCACGAACGGCGTGTCGGCTTTGATTCCCGCTTTCGCTGCTTCTTGATCCAACGCCATATCGCGCATTATACTCGTGAGCGTTACATTCAGGGGGGCTGGTGTATTGGTCTTGAGGGCATTCAGCACGTCGGATTGAGTCATGGTTATGCTTGTCGTCCCCGTACCGAATACACCTTTAGTAATTTTCTCTGCGACAACCTGCCCTACAGCCATCACAATGGGATCGGGTGAATTGGGCGGAGCGAATTTCGCTTCGACTTTCATTTGATTAAAAAGCATTTGCCATGTCACTGGCTTGCCATTGACCGAACCGACGGTATCCGTCAGTTTGGCGGTTTTCGCCGCCGGAGCGGGTTTTGTAGACACAGGTTTTGCATTTTGAGCCTGTGCCACAGAGAGAGTCGCGACACCAAAAAGAGCCGCTAATGTCATTGTTGTACCAAATATCCGATTCATCAAAAAAGATTCCTTTCGGGTCGTCTCATTAAAAAACCAGAGAAAAGACGCCGTGATTGCAAAAAAGTTTCAGCAGAGTATAGCGCATAGTTTCCGATAAATCGCTGCGCCGCGAAGTATTATGACACAGATTGATAGCAGATGCGCCTTGACAAAGCACAGTCACGCAGGTATCCTACCCCTGACACGTATGGCAAGGCAATGAGGACAGCAGCACTTATGGCGAAAGCACTTATTATCGTCGAATCTCCGGCGAAAATCAAAACACTCAAAAATTTTCTCAGCAGCGACTATAAAGTGGAGGCGAGCATGGGACACGTCCGCGATCTGCCCAAAAGCAAGATCGGCGTGGATACCGCCAACGATTTCGCTCCCACCTACACCGCCATTCCAGAGCGCAAGGAAGTTCTCAAAAGACTTGCCGCTGCCGCCAAAGATGTCGAAACGGTCTATCTCGCTTCCGACCCGGATCGCGAAGGCGAAGCGATAGCATGGCATCTCATGGAAGCGTTGAAGCTGAAAAGTGTTCAGCGCATTCAGTTCAACGAGATCACGCAGACTGCCGTTCGTGCCGCCTTGCAAAACCCGCGCACCGTCAATATGGATCGGGTCAACGCGCAGCAGGCGCGGCGCGTTCTCGACAGATTGATCGGCTATAAACTGTCCCCTATTCTCTCCGCGAAGATTCAGCGCGGTTTGTCGGCGGGGCGCGTGCAGTCGGTGGCATTGCGTTTGGTCTGTGAGCGAGAGCGCGAAATTCTGGCATTCGTGCCGGAAGAATATTGGTCACTGACCGCCCTGCTGACGCCGTCTGCCCCCGCGAAAAAGTTTCAGTTTGCCGCCAAACTGCACAGCCGCGCCGGACAGAGACTCGAACCCAAGTCGGCAGAAGATATTGATATTATTCTGCACGATTTGGACGGCGCGAACTATGCCGTTGCCGATGTAAAAAAGCGTGAACAAAAGCGCAATGCCTCTGCCCCTTTTATCACGTCCACACTTCAGCAGGAAGCGTCCCGCAAGCTTGGCTTCGGCAACCGACGCACCATGTCCGTTGCTCAAGATTTGTATGAGGGCATTGAAATCGGCAAAGAGGGCAGCGTCGGGCTTATTACCTATATGCGAACCGACTCGGTGCGCGTCGCCAATGAAGCCCAAGAGGACGCCCGCGCCTTCATTGCCGAGCGATATGGCAATGCGTATGTGCCGGCATCTGCCAAACAATTTAAGACAAAGGGCAATGCACAGGACGCTCATGAAGCGATTCGCCCGACAAGCACGTTCCGCGATCCCGATTCCGTTGCTCGGTATCTCAACGCCGATCAGTTGAAACTTTATCGTCTCGTCTGGCAAAGATTTGTTGCCAGTCAGATGAACCCCGCCGTTTTGGACGTGACAACCGTAGATGTCAACGCGAATCTTGTCATCGATTCGCAAGTGCTGAATGTCGATCCGCGCACGCCATACATATTCCGGGCTTCGGGGACTGTGGTCAAATTCGACGGCTTTATGCGGGTTTATACGGAAGGCAAAGACACCGAAGAAGTCAGCGATGAAGAGCAGCCGCCGCTCCCCGCACTCACCAAAGATCAGCCGCTCGACTTGCTCAAATTGGAGCCGAAACAGCATTTCACCGAGCCGCCGCCACGCTATACCGAAGCGACCATTGTCAAAGGCTTGGAGGAGCGTGGTATCGGGCGTCCGTCTACTTATGCCAACATCATTTCGACAATCCGAGACCGCGAATATGTCGAACTGCGCGAGAAGAAATTCTATCCGACGGAACTCGGCTTCAAGGTCAACGATCAACTCGTCAAGCATTTCCCCGACGTGATGAATTACGAATTTACGGCGGATATGGAACTGCGCCTCGATGCTGTGGAGGAAGGCGGCGAGGATTGGGTTAGTTTGGTGCGTGACTTCTATACTCCCTTCGAGGAGACGCTCAAAGCCGCCTCCAAAGACATGGTGAGCATGAAGGCTCCTCCCATCGAAACCGAGTTTCATTGCCCGGATACCGGCAAAGTGATGCTTCTTCGCGAAGGGCGATTCGGGCAGTTCATGGGTTGCAGCGGCTATCCTGAATGCAAAAAAATCCTGAAAATGGACGAGGCAGGACAGCCCCTCGACGGCGTAAATTTCATTTGCGGCTTAAAAGAAGAAACCGTTACAAAGACCGATCCCGCGTCGCTGCCGAATGCGACGGCGCACGTTTGCCCCAGTGATAACGGCGGCGTGATGCTGGTACGGCAAAGTCGGTTCGGGGCGTTTTTGGGATGCAGCAATTACCCGAAATGCCGCACCAGCCTGAAAATCGATACGGAAGGCAATCTGCTTCCCGAACAAGCCTTTGTCTGTACCTACTCTGAAACCGCCGCCAAAGGCAAGCGCGGCGCGACTAAAAAAACAACGACGACAGCGAAGGGCAAAGCGACTACGACGCGCAAAACCACAACCGCCAAAGCCACAACCGCCAAAGCCACAACTGCCAAAGCCACAACTGCTAAAGCCGCCCCGAAACGCCGTGCCGCGCCGAAGCCGAAAGAGTAGAAATTTCGTCAACCCGTGAATAATCCGCTTCTCTGAAAAGACTCGAAGCAGTCTCATAGACAAATCAGATAAATCTCGTACATTGCGCGTTCGAAGGACGCTTGGCGGCACGCCATTTCAGACGGGGGTTTAAAACCCCCGCACTGGCGAATGTACGGAGTTTAAGCGATTTCTCTATAAGAATAGTGTACAAACACCTTGACAAATTTGTGAATAAGGTTTATACTTTGCGATACCGGCAATTCAATGACCAGAATTGCCGAATATCTGCCGCGAACGGTGACGTTTGCAACGGATTGCCTTCTCTGGCAACGGGTTAGAAAGTCTGAAACTGTATGCAACAAGCCCGAATTCTCATCGCCGATGATGACTCTGTTGTGCGCCTCGACCTCAAGAAACTTCTTGAGGAGATCGGTCACTGTGTCGTTGGCGAAGCGGATAACGGTGAGACTGCGTGCTACCTTGCCCGAAGTCTCAAGCCAGACCTCATCATTCTCGATGTGATGATGCCCAAAATGAACGGGTTGGAAGCCGCAGGGATACTCAATAGTGAGCGGATTGCACCCGTGATGCTTCTCACTGCTTACAGCGAAGTTCCCATAATCGAGCAAGCGACTAAAGCGGGCGTTGTTGCTTATCTCGTCAAACCATTTCGACAACAGGAATTACAACCTGCCATTGAAATTGCCCTCAACCGTTATCGCGAAATGACGGCTCTCGAAGGCGTACTCGATACAGTACAAGAACAAGCAGAAACCAATCGGCTCGTCGGCAAAGCGAAGCGTGTGCTGATGTATTGGCACGGTTTGAGCGATCAGGAGGCATATCGTCGCCTTCAAGCCCAAGCACTCCAATCCAATCGCCCATTGCGCGGAATTGCCGAAGCCATTCTTTTAGCGGAAGACATGACCATCGCCGGAACGACAACGCGCTAATTCCCTCTTCATCGGTTTGCGCCGCACTGTAGCGGACAAACGCTTTCCCCAAATTTCATAAGTCTCATGCGGCGGTGTTGCCGTACTGAATTCGACCCTCTCCTTCATGCTCCATCGAAGGAGCAGTTGTTTGTATTTCACATAAAATTCGCTTTTTTCTCTCCATGGCTACGAACACAACGCTTTCTTATCGAAGCGGCGTATTGTCTCGCCCTATGGAGCCTCATATTATCCTAAATCACCTACACAGGAGGACATCGGTACGTGAAGAATACAGGAAAATCGCACGTCCAAAGCCTTCGCACGAACGCCC
>CAZPZP010000250.1:0-6134 GCA_964591025.1 uncultured Chthonomonadaceae bacterium | reverse complement strand
TATTTTCCTGAGAAGATCGAGAAAGCCACCGAAGCATTCCGAACGATTGGTTTACCCAAGACGGAAGAAAAGCCGAGAGAGCAAAATGAAACTTGATCCTGTCATGGCAGAAATTCGCGCCTATCGTGAAGCCTATGCCACAAAATTTGGCGGTGATATTGAGGCAATGGTTGCCGACATTGAGAAGCGTACTCGTGAAAGCGGGCGTAAGACCGTTTCCCTTCCGCCCAAGCGTATTGCAAACAAGGAGCAATCCCCTACCGCACCGCGCAGTACAACACTAAACTCTTGAACCGGAAATTGCGCCAACTGTAACTTATTCTGCCCTGCTTCTGTCCTCAAAAGTGGGGCTTTTTCCTGCCAAAATCCGACTGTGCTATAATGTGAGAGAAAACAAAGGCGTAGAGAATGTTAATGAGCAAAACGATGGAAAATTTTTATGATGTGGTAGTAATTGGAGCAGGACACGCGGGATGCGAGGCGGCACTCGCGGCGGCGCGCATGGGCTGCCATACGGCGGCGATCACGCTGGATTTTAGCAAGATCGGGCATCTGCCGTGCAACTGTTCGATTGGCGGTCCAGCGAAGGGACATCTTGCGCGGGAGGTGGACGCGCTCGGCGGCGAAATGGGCATTTGCACCGACAAAACGCTCACCCATATTCGCTATGTCGGAACGGGCAAAGGTCCCGCCGTGCAAACTCTTCGCGCTCATGCCGACAAAACGCTGTACCCGCTGGAAATGCAAGCGACGCTACAAACCACTGAAAACTTGACACTGATTCAGGCGGCGGTGGAGACGCTGATGATTGAAGGGAATCGGGTCGTCGGCGTGCGCTTGCAGGACGGAACAGAGGTTTCTGCCCGGTGCGTCGTGATGACAACCGGCACGTTCCTCAATGGACTGATGCACTGCGGCGAAACCAAGACGCACGGCGGGCGCGTTGGTGAAGATCGGAGCGTAGGGCTTTCCGAGACGCTGAGGCAATTCGGTTTTCGCATGGGACGCTTCAAGACCGGAACCACGCCGCGCATTGATAAGACAACAGTTGACTTCGACAAGACGCTGATCTTTCCTTCCGAAGATTGTCCGCCGTTCTCGTTCCTAAATCTCACGCTCAATCCGCCGCGTGAACTGCTCTCATGCTGGCAGATTCACACGAACACGCGCACTCATGACGTGATCCGCGAGAATATCCATCGCTCTCCCATGTACAGCGGGCAGATCGAGGGGATTGGACCTCGTTATTGTCCCAGCATCGAAGATAAAGTTGTAAGGTTTGCCGACAAGGATTCGCACCCCGTTTTCTTGGAGCAGGAGACTTGGGATGGCAATTCGCTGTATGTGCAGGGAATGTCTACCAGTCTGCCCGCCGAAGTTCAGATCGCGTTTCTTCGCACATTGGACGGCTTGGAGCAGGTCGAGATGTTGCGTCCGGGCTATGCCGTCGAGTACGATATGGTGTTTCCCGATCAACTGCACGCGACTTTGGAGACCAAAACGATTGCCAATCTCTATCTCGCAGGGCAGATCAACGGCACAAGCGGTTATGAGGAGGCGGCGGCGCAGGGGATTGTCGCGGGCATCAATGCGGCACTCAAGGCGCAGGGGCGCGAGCCATTGGTTTTGGACAGGCAGAGCAGTTATATCGGGGTTTTGATTGACGATTTGATCACCAAGGGCGTCTCCGATCCGTATCGAATGCTGACTTCCCGCGCCGAATATCGCCTCCTGCTGCGGCACGACAACGCCGATCTGCGCCTGACTCCTATCGGGCAGAGTATCGGATTGGCAACGCCGGAACGATGGCAAATGTTTACCCATAAGCGCGAACAGATCGCGGCGGAACGCGCCCGAATGGACACTACGTTTCTTCATGCGCGGGAGAACGCGCATCTCGAAGCGTTGGGAACAGTCGGGATCGCGGATGGCAAAAAGGCGTCGCTGACTTCCCTGTTGCGCCGCCCGGAAGTCTCGTATTCCACGCTGACCCAACTCGCCGAACGATTGGATATATCGAACGCCTCGCCCGAAGTTTTGCCTCGCGCCGTCACGGAGCAGGTCGAGATTCAGGTGAAATATGAGGGCTATATCGTGCGGCAAGGGACGCAGGTGGACAATGCAGTGAAGTTGGAACACGTCGCCATTCCTGACGATGTGAACTATGAGGCGGTCAGGTCGTTGTCGCACGAAGGACGCGAAAAACTCGGCAAGATTCGTCCGCGCTCGTTGGGGCAGGCGTCTCGTATTCCGGGTTTGCGTCCGGGAGACATTCAAATCCTCTCGATTCATCTCGAAACGCGCCGCCGCCAAGCGAGACACGAGGCGGTTTAGGCTGCGGATACGGTCTGTTTGGCGAGGCGCATTAACATTCGAAGCGCGTCGTTAAGTTCCTGATCCGTCGGGAAAGCCGCACGCACATCGGGAGCCAGCAATGCGACATTCGTTCCCGACTGATATTCCTGATAATGTTTCCCGCGCACGCCGTCCTTGAGAACAGAACGGTCGTATTCCGGTCTCAAATCGTCTTCTAATTCGGTCTCGTTATTCTGCATAAATTTCTCTCTCTGTTCTTGTGGCTTCTCTTGCGCTGATAAGGCGCGTTTTCTTTCCTTGATAGGTATAAGAGACGGTCAAAAGTCGGTTGCGGTCAGAGTAGGCGAAGGCGAGATAGCGGTCTTCGTGGAAAGAATGATCCGGGTCGGCAAAAGTATAAGCGTTGGGATCGTTGAAGACGGTTATCGCTTCATAAAAAGAGATGCCGTGTTTCCTCTCATTGCGGATCGCTTTTTCGGGGTCCCACTCGAATTCCATTGTATCAACAGCGGGCGAATGTTCTGCTCGAAAAACGCGAAATTCTCGGCTTGGGTTTGGGCGTTTGCCGACAACGATAACGCGATCAGTATAGCGAAAAGAAAAGATAAACGTACCATGCCATGATCTCCATCGTTTATGCTTCCCACTTATTTTTATTTTGGGCAAGCCATTCATCTATCAAAGGTGCGACACGCTTTACGACATCAAGGCAAAATTTACCGTATTCGCTTCTATACAAATTTTTTTCTGGCAATACGGAGAAGCGAAGTGCCTCACACGCAGAAGGGTATGCATGGTTATATCGCCCTTTTTTCACAATGAAATGGCGAGAGATTTCGGATTTATTCATCAAATGCTCTCGCAACTGCTTCATAACCTCAACCTTTGGAACATTGATTTGCTCCAATTCTTGAAGGCGCACGGCATCGATCTTGGTCTCGTAAGGCAAGACCTCAACATCAAGTCGCAACGCCCCTGACTCGATCCTCTCAAAATGTATTCCCACTTTTTCCTCTGTATAGGACGTGCCGCCAACAGTCCACAAAGATTTATCCGCAGGCTGAATTTTTAGTCCGCTGTTGTGAACGCGATTCCATGCATAGGTTTCGAATCCTAATAACGCTAAATCCGGTTCGATTTCCTTACTGACTCTTTGAAGATAGGGAAGATCATCTTTTGTAAATTTGTCGCTCATTGTTTGTCCTTCTACCCGTCACATGAATATCCTGAACAGAGCAAAAAGGCGCGGACAGAGTTATTCCGTCTGCGCTTTTGCTCGTTGTATCGCAGGAATCAGCGAACGCAGTACAGCGTTCACTGCCTCCGCGTTGGGGAAGTAAGCATGAACGTCAGGCGATAACATTACTGCCCCATCTTCCTCAGTATAAAAATGAGTGATGACCTCGCCATTCTTCTGAATGACTCGTACCGTATTGCTTCGCTCGATTTCCTCCCCATAAATGCGGTGAATTACATCGCCCGAAAAATCGTATTCGGGAAGCGTCTCATCCTCTGTTTTTTCTTTCATAGTCTCTTCTTTCTGCCGCTGTTGCTCTGCGGCAACTGATAATCCGAACGACAGGGTTGTTTCCTTCTATTTCCCGTTCCGTATGAACCACAAGCATAATACGCGAACTGCTGGAGTATCCCAACGTGAGTAGGCGTTCTTCCTCGTCGGAATGTTCCTCATCGTAGCGAGTAATACGAAAAATGTCCTTGAAGACGCTTCGTGCCTCCTCAAACTTGATGCCATGGTTGAGAAGGTTTGACTCATACTTGACATCATCCCATTCGAATATATACTCCATTTTTCCGCTTTCTGCAAGATTCAAGGGGATTAGTAACTGTTCACACTTGTTGGAATCTGCGTTAAAATACGCATCCAGTATTCATGCTTCAATCTCGAAGAAGCAAGAACGCAATTCGCCGTGTGGTGCAGTCCGCCGTTCAACGCCGCATTGGGCTTGCCGTCCGCGTAGGCGTTTTCCTCACCAAGCAGACACGCCAAGGCGATGCCGCCCAACCCGCCGCCCGTCTCAAATAAAAAGTCGCGTCTGTTCATGGTTTCGCCATTCTCTGTCATCGCCCTTGACTGCCGGAAAAACTCTACACACGCTCCACAGGATAATCAGGAAATTCCGCAAGAAACCCGTTCAACTCCACCACTTTATAGGTGATACGCCCCCCCAATTTCGCGCCTGTGCGTTCTTGAACTCGTCACGCAATCTCTGTTGAAAAGTAGCCAGTGTCGGAGTCAAACTGCGTCGCGGAGGCTCAAGGAGAATCACTCTCTCTGTCCCGTATTATATCATAGGATAGGAAGATTTTACACTCGTATATGTCGAGCGACTTCTGCCGGAAACTCGCGGAGACGTTGATTGTCTTCGAGACGAAAAGGCGAGAGCTGCTCATCTTTTTGGGCGGCGCGGACATATTTCGCCTTCGTAACGCGCTCTCTGTTTACCCAATAGCGAGGATAGCCGCGACTCAATCCACCCTTTGTATTCCAACTGCGCTCGATCCCATGCAGGATACCCTGTACCCAGTAATACTCATCGCTTAAATCGCCATTCATCTCGAAACGCGCCGCCGACAAGCGAGACAGGAAGCGGCAGTCTAAATGATGCCGGATACATCAACACATGCGGCATAACGGTTTGTGTCATGGTACTGGAACCAAATCGGCACGCAGTCGCACTGTATTGACATGGCATTCGTTGCGTGTTACGGCAACCCCCGATCTCTCGAATGCTGTGTATCCGGGTTTTGTCACACGAACGGTATAGGTTCCTGCCCGCTCAGATGCCCCTTGAAGTCCGGTGAGTGTCCCGTTGCCATCAAATGTGGAAGGTTGCATCGTCTCCGTAAACGCGCCGTCCGTCAAGGTCGCAGTGGCTCCCTCGGCGGCAGGAAGTCCTGTGCGTGCATCGAATACCGTGACGGTAACAGCTGGCTCAATGCTTGCCGTACACCCAAAGCCACCGGAACCGCACCCAACCGAAGATATTCCCATCCCAAAAACACTCGCAAACAAAGCCAATCGTGGCAGCACCTTCATTTTTCTTTCCTCTCGATGTTTGATTAGGGGGAGGGGGAATTCACTGATAATTAGATACTTGCCAGTCGGTTCAGCGTGACACTTATTTTGGCATTATCTTCTCCAAAATTCTCTTGGAAAGCATATTACGAGGACGCCGCGTATTCAGAGAACACACGGCGCGACTTTCCAATCTCAAAAGGGAATTTATTCTGTGGCAAAATGGAATGCTATTTCGTCGTCATTGTGCGGCGACGGCGGAGATAAGCCGGAACGCATTGACCAGCACGTCTACGCCTTTTTCTCTCACAAAATTTCCGACATAGCAAACCAACGCGCCGGTATGGGAGATTCCCAACTTTTGGCGCAGTTCCTGTTTGTCGCGCAATTGAAACTTCGTCGCGTCTACGCCGTTATGTTGCACGGCGATCTTCGATTCGGGAACGCCCATCGCCGCGATTTTGTTGCCGAGTGCCTGGCTGACCGGAATGATCTTCGCCGACTGCTTCAAGGCAAATTCGATGTGCGGGCGAACACCTGTATCGATCAGAGCGTTGATGTCGCTTCCCAGCAAGTTCGTGACGAGCGGAACGTCCAAGTCGCGTGCGATTCGCGCCGCCGCATAAGCGTCGGGATATGCCCATGACGCCAAAATCGCATCGAACGGAAATTCGCGATGGTCGGGGGTTTTAAACCCCTGCCTGAAATGGCGTTCCGCCAAGCGTCCTTCGGACGCAAGACCTGCGTTACTTCGTTGTCCTGTTCCCTGTTCCCTGAACTC
>CAZPZP010000249.1:0-6140 GCA_964591025.1 uncultured Chthonomonadaceae bacterium | reverse complement strand
CTATTTGCGGTGATGCCAGTAATCTTCAATGAAGGCAAGCATTTGTTGGACACACGCCTCGATCAGCACTTTGCCCGCTTCGGCGGTTGCGGGTGTCGGGTCTCCAAGCAGTCCTGTCTTGCTGGGGTGATAATTCCATGTTGACCAGAACACACGGGTAGAGCCGATAAAATTGTCACCAGCAACAAAATCGGTGTGGTATGTGACGTGATCTACGTCGGTATAAAGTTTGGTATCCACGGGATAACCGTAATGGAGCATCACTGCCGTTTCGTCTTCGCCACCGTGAATGCTGCTGCCCGCTTCGCCCTGACGCACCGCGTTATACTCTTTCGCCCCCAAATAAAGGAAATTCGAGACGGCAGGATAAACGCCGTGATCGTCGGCGATCTCTCTCGCCACCACGCGCAACAGTTCGGTATGGTGTCCGTGACCGTTGAGAATGAGAATTTTGTCGAAGCCCATCTCACACAGCGATCCGATGATCTCGCGCATCATATCCATGACGGTGCGGGTTCGCATTCGGATCGTGCCTGTCCATTTTTGCATTTCGACGGCGGAATAGCCCGTCCAGATCGCGGGCAGGGTGAGAAACGGAACCGAACCTTTGGCGTCCAGAGCGGCGGCAACATCGTTCATAAAACTTTGGGTGATGAAAAGATCGGTTCCGGTTGGCAGGTGCAGTCCATGCTCTTCGATGGTTCCGATGCCCATGATGAGCAGTGCTTTTCGTTCGATAAACGGCTTCAACTCTTCGGAAGTGAGATACTCGAAACGGTGTTCCATAATGACTCCTTAGTTCAATCTATTGTGTGCTGAGATGCGCGGGCGTGATTGATGATGCGGGCGATTCCGACAAGGCTGGGGTGTTCGGTAGGCGTGCGAACAAAAGTCATGCCGACGCGCCGCTCCAGAAAATTCAGCCAGTCGTCGCTTTGCGAGAGTCCGCCGCCGACAAAGAGGCGTCCGGTTTTAGCGTCGGGTTCGCGCACGCCCCCCAAAATGTCCGCGAATCGCGCCGCATAAAACTCCAGCAAAGCCCGCGCCAACTGTGCCGGTTGAGTGCCGACTCGCAGTTGAGTGAGATCAAGGCTTCCGCCGCCGATTCGCGTGATTTGCGGCAGCGATTCGGCATCGGAATCTTGGCGCAGGGCATCGGCGATCATCTGCGGCACGCCGCCGCGCTTATAAAAAAGCCTCGCAAGCCAGTCAATCACATTGCCGCATTCCGACTCCAAGCCGAGCAGAAACCCGCCGCCCGAATGAGAAGAGGGATCAATACCAGAAATCTGACTGTCATTGGCAGGAATTACAGGCGTTTCACGCAGAGCATAGACGACCAACGCTGTGCCGAAATTGCACAAAATATCGCCCGTTCGCTCCAAACCCGCGCCGATTGCCGCCACGCTTTGATCGTTGCCGCAGGAAAAAATCGGAATCAGCGGCAATCCCAATGTTCGTGCCATTTCAGGTGTGAGCAGGGCGCAATGAGACGCGGCAGGGGCAGTATGCGCCAAATTGTCCAGTGTGATTCCTGCCAAATCTAATGCCGCCTGTGACCACATTCTACATTCGATGTCGAAAAAGCCGCCCATGCCCGCATTGGTTTCGTCGCCATAAGCCGCGCCCGTCAAGAGCGAAACGATCCATTCGTTGAGCAGCAAAAACCGTTTCGCGCCGGAATTTTGTCGCCGCAGTCGCATCACTTTAGGCAAAAACTGCAATGGACTTGGACACATAAAGCCGCTGGTTCGGGCAAAATCGGGCAGGGCGCGTGCCGCTTCCTCCGCTTCTTCCTGCGCGGTATCGTCTGTCCAAACAATAGCGGGAGCGATGGTTTTGCTCTTTGCATCGAGCGCGAGGAAAGTCTGCGCTTGCGAACAGATTCCGATGCCTTCTATTGTCAGACTTAACTCGTTTGCGGTACGAATCGCGCCGCGCAACGCCTTGAAGAGTGCGCGACGATAGCGTTCCGGCGGGCAGGTGACGCTTCTGTTTGCATAATCGAGTGGGTATCGAACAACAGTCGGCGCACCGAAAACTTGACTGCTATCGGCAGGAGCCGCCTTGAACGCCGTCGTCCCCAAGTCCAACGCGAGAATGCACGGCTTCATAAAACGCCGCCATTGCCGATCCGCGTATCGTCGAAAATGTTGTCATGTGGAATAGATGGCAGGGAAACCTCCAAGACCAACGCCGCCCCTCCCTCTGCCGCAAACGTATGCTTGACGCCGGGAGCCATTTTATACACGTCGCCCACGTGGAGGGTTATCGGCTGTCCGTCCGCTTCCATCGCCACGGTTCCGCGCACGATATAAAAGGTTTCGTCCTTGATTTTGTGATAGTGGAGCGGGCATCGCTGCCCCTCGAACAAAAACAGAAATTTGCCGCAATAGTTGTTGTCGGTGTCGTTGACGATCCAGTATTCGATTTCGCCGATATGGTAAAAATCGTGCAAGCCGAAGTGAAGAGTCAGCGGTTCGGCGGGCGGCATGGTCAAGCCCCATTCTGCCAAAATCTCCGCCGCGTTATTCAATGCCGTTTCGCGCTCTTCGCCCGTGATCTCGAAATCAAGCGTCCAATCAACTCGGTTCATGTTGTCGTTCTCCCGTCATTCGTATCGGCAACCTCACCCCCCCAAGCCCCTCTCCTTACCGCTCGTTCCTCGCTATGAGAGGGGGAGTCTCAAAACCTGATTCTCCCCTCTTCTAAGGAGCTTGCGACTGATCAGGAGAGGGGCAGGGGGTGAGGTGCTTTGGCTAATAACCCAATTCGCGTTCGGTCTCGAAAATTGCTTCGTCCACGATGTCCATACCCTTCGCGGCGACCTCTTCATCCATGATAATCGGAGGCGACAGGCGCAGGATATGCCCCGCCGGAATCCACGCCAGCCCTTTCTGGAACGCCTTCTGATAGACCCGCTTTCCGGCTTCATCGAAGGGTTCTTTGGTTGTCCGATCCTGCACCAATTCGATGCCGATCAAGCAGCCTTTGGCACGCACATCGCCAATAATCGGGTGTTCGGCTTGCATTTGTGCCATCCGTTTCAGGAAGAATTTCTCCAACTTTTGGGCGTTTTCGAGCAAGCCTTCATCCTGAATGACTTCAATGGACGCGAGAGCCGCCGCGCACGCCATCGGATTGCCGCCGTAACTGGTGGACGCCGAAATTTTATCGAATGCGGGCTTTATCTCTTCACGCGCTACCATCGCCGTTACGGGGAAGCCGTTGCCGAATCCTTTGCCGAGCGTGCTGATGTCCGCAACCGTGTCCCAATGTTCGAGGGCAAGCCATTTGCCGGTTCTCCCCATACAAGTCAGAACTTCGTCGGCAATGAGCAGCATAGAATGGCGATCACAGAATTGGCGCAGTTTCGGGAAAAAGTCGTCGGGCGGAATAATCGAGCCAGCCCAGCCCTGAATCGGTTCGATGACGAACGCGGCGACTTGCCCCGTCGTGACGTTGGAAACGAATTCTTCATAAAAATTGATATAGGCGTCGGTATCTATGGTTCCGTCGGGAGTGCGGAACGTGGCGCGATACGGATCGGGGCGCGGAACCATGTAGAATCCTTCGGTGCGGGAGGCTCCATTCGCACGGTTCATTTTGGCGAGGCTGACGGCGTGACCGCTTTTGCCGTGAAAATCCATATAGCAACTGAGAAATTCGTGCTTGCCTGTGAAGACACGCGCCGCCCGCAGTGCCGCCTCAACTGCTGTTGTGCCGGAGTCGTAGAGTTGGATTCCGTTGATGCCTTCGGGCAGAATTTCGAGCATTTTGTCCAAGAGTGCGGCTTTTTGGGGCGTCGTGAAGTCATGACAATTCATGAGAGTACGCGCCGCTTTTGCTATTGCCTCGGAAACTTTGGGATGGCAATGTCCGAGCGTGGTCACATAAATGCCCGAAGAGAAATCGAGATAGGTGTTGCCGTCTACGTCCTGCATCGTCACGCCGAAGCCTTCGCGGAAACAGACGGGGTGCAGTTTAACCTGCCCGGACAGTCCGCGTATGGTTTGGGCGGCGCGTCCGTGCATCCGGCACGATTCTGGTCCGGGACTTTCGGTGATCATATTGGGGACGCGGGCAAAGTCAACGCCCTGCCGCCACCAAACGTCCTGCTCTGCGATCATGGATTTCTCCTATGTTACCGGGTGTTGAAAACACCCGTCAAGAAAGTACAAGCGTCTTTCAGACGCGCTGTATTTGTGTCGGTGGAATTGTGCGTCTGAAAGACGCTTGCTTTTTAGAGACGGGTGTTTTCAACACCCGAAATGTTTCTCAAAGTTGAGAAGGATAAGGGATTGTCCTTGCCGAATAGTTCCGTACCATTCGCGTACCAATGAGGGAGTTTCGCCGTCAGACCATCATATTCCTACCCGAAAACCGAGTTTTATCTATGAATCGCCGTAAATTTTTGACCCATACTTTAGGAGGAGCCGCTGCGATGGCAAACGCTTCGGAAATTGCCGATGCCGCGCCGCGTCCGGCGTTTGCTTTGCGTGGCGTGTATTTCCATGACGGTTTCACATTCGAGCCGAACTCGCACGCGCCCTTGCATTGGGACTTTGCGGCATGGAAACGCCAAATTCGCTGGCTCAAAGCGTGCGGCGTCAATGCCGTCGAATTCGCGACCATGCTGGAATTCAATCGCATTCCTTCGACGCCGATGGAAAAGCAGAAAATCGCGGATCGCCTCAAACTGCTCGATTTCGTTCATTCGCTGGACATGAAATTCGGCTATCTGCTCACCAATACTGTTCTCAGCACCGTGCCGCCCGATGAAGAGCCGTCGCACCAACTCAAAAACCGCGCTGAAACCCTTTGCCCGCGCCAACCCGGAAACTTCGAGAAGACAATCGCAAACCCGCTCTTTTATATGGAGACTTATAAGAACGCGGACTTTTTCGAGGAGTTTGCCGCCGACTGGGGCGGCTGTGAGTGTGGGCAGTGCGGTGTGCCGGAATATCTGCGGTATGTGCGGGCGTTGGGTGAACGCTTGACGCAACTGAACCCAAAAGCCGCATTGTATGCCGATACATGGTGCATCTCGTTTTGGCGCAAAACTCCGCTGGCGCAGGGCTGGAAGGGAATGTTTGACAGAGAGATCAGCGGTTCGCAGGAAGTGATCGCTGCCCTGCCGGAAATGCCGCGCAATGTCGGAATAGGCTTGCCATGCCACCACCATTATCGCCCTCTCACGTTTACCGAGTATGGCGGACGCGCCAAAACGCCCCTGTTTCCGACCAAAGACGATATATCACAGGTTAAAAAGGGCAAGCGTCCGGTATTGGCATGGACGCATTTTGTGATGGACGATGACGCCTACCGCCCAAAATCGTGGGGGATTGTCCACTCCGAAGTGCGCTATATCAAGGCATTGCTCCAATCCTTGCAAACGGTTGGAATCGATTCGGTCATGGGCAATCTGTATTTGCCCTTGCTGCAAATCTCCAATACCTATGCGTTCGGGCGTTTGTCACAAAACCCGAATGAGAAGCCGGAAGCGATATTGTCTGACTTTGCCCGTCATATCGCACACAAAGACGATGCGGCGAAACTTGCGGATATATTGATATGGCTGGAGAATCACTCATATTGGCAGGAGCAGATGCCCGCCGACGGCAAACTTCATGACTTGCCGAACACATTGACTCGCACAAAAGCCGTTGAGATTGCCAAAACCATTCGCCCAAATCCGAAACCGTCCTTGCCGTTCCCAATCGCGCCAGAAACATGGCTCGCCGACCTGCGCCGTTCGCTGGAAAAGATGGATTGGGCATAACACACAGCAAAATGAACCTTCCTGCGAAGCCACTGCCATACAGAGACGGCGGAATAGACCAGCTGCATCCTTCAGCGGGCGAAAGCACCTGCTGCGGGTACAAAAACGTACCCGCCTGAAAAACAGTCGTCCTACGGACGAAACTCCCCATGTCGAGGGGGTCGGTTGTCCTATGGGAAGCGTACCGTTCGCAACTTAATCGAGACGTTGACATAAATCTCCGCGCCGAATTTTGACAGTTTGGCTGTCTTTAGACCCGACGCGGTTCGCCAACCGTAGTATTAACTCACCTCTCGCAACGAGGGTTTACAACCCCCGTCTGGAAAAAACAAGCGTCTTTCAGACGCACCAACTCGAA
>CAZPZP010000248.1:0-6141 GCA_964591025.1 uncultured Chthonomonadaceae bacterium | reverse complement strand
TGCTGTGCCGCGTCATATTGCGTGGATGCCCGCTCGATCAGAGTTCGGACGGACGCAGGAAGTGTCACTGCCGGCGCATTCGGATTGCGCGGCGTATCGGGTTGCTGTTCTTGGGTCGGGGCGGACGATCTGCCGCCGTATCCCGTGAACAACCGCGCCAATGCTTCATCTAAAGTCGCCTCCATCACCACGCGCTGACCGAGTGCAACGACGATGCGCTGCATCTGCGGGATATTCGCGGAGTTAGTTCCTTCAATATACAGCGGCGCGATATAAAGCAGTGACTTCTCGACGGGCAAGACCAGCACATTGCCGAACCGCGCCGTTGAACCGCCCTGCCGCAACAGCGACAACTCTTTGGAGATCGTTGGCTCACTGTTGATCAGCGAAATCATCTGCGAAGGTCCATTGACCGCCGCCTTTTGCGGGAAGCGATACAGCCGCAGTTCGCCATAATTCGGCGCGTCACTGCGGGCGCACATCCAGCCCAGAATGTTCTTGTCCTCACGATTGATAGGAGCCAGCGGACTCATCAAGAGGAATTCGCCCTCCGCCCCTGTTTTCCCTCGTTTTTCTTCGGGCAGCCGCATAATCACATAATAGGGTTCCATCTGCTTGCGGTCTTCGCCTGTTGTTTCGGGATTCGGCTCGACGGGAACGCCCCACGCATCATCACGGGAGTAAAAGGTTCGCGCCTCTGTGACGTGATAGATTGCATAAACGGAACGCTGTAATCGGAACAAATCTTCGGGGTATCGAATATGAGCCTGCAAGCCGTCGCCGAGTTCGGACAGCGGCTTGATCGTGCCGGGAAAGATTTTGGCGTAGGTTTTGACAATCGGATCGTTCGGGTCGGACAAGTACAAGTTGATGTTGCCATCGTAAGCGTCTACCGTCGCCTTGATGCTGTTGCGGATATAGTTCGGCGCGAAATACGAGCGATTTCCGGCGTTGATCTGCATCCGCGTCGAGTACGGGTATTGATCGGAGATCGTATAGGCGTCGAGCATCCAGACTAATCGCCCGCTTTCAGAAACGACAAGATACGGGTCGCTGTCCAGTTGCAGGAACGGCGCAACCGTCATCACGCGCTCCCGAATATCGCGCCGAATCAGCACGCGAGTAGAGGGCTTGAATCCTTTGGCGAGCAGAACATTGGTATCGCCCAATCTCAGGCTGAACGCCAGTTTCGCCAACGTCGCATCGCCAATACGAATGCCGCCTTTGCCCTCATAATTATTGTAATGGTCGGTACTGCCGCCGCCCGTCGCGTTGTCGGTAGCGGGATAATCGAACTCTTTTTGGGTCGTATCCACAAACACATAATCCGACGCCAACTGACCGAAATAAATCTCCGGGCGCGTGATTTTCAGCCCTTTTGCCTCGGCTGATCCAACCGGCGGAAAGCCCTGAACCAGATAATCCGGTTCGCCGTCGCGCACTTTGTTGACCGGCGACATCACCAAACCGTAGCCGTGAGTATAACCCATGCGTCGGTTCTGCCATGTCTGCGCGGATTTCGGCAGGTTGGACGGACTAATTTCGCGTGCGCCCAGCATCACCTGTTGATACTTATCGCCGAACGTATAGCGGTCAACATCGATATTGGTGACTTCGTCGCCGAGCAACGTGGCTTGGTCGAAGCGATAATAAGTTTTGACCGTTTGGAGTTGATTGTAGACCTTGCCGAGATAGGGATAATCCCACAGCCGGACATTTTCAAGCGTATCGGCGTTGGCATTCAAACCCTGCGCGTTCAGGCTTTCGTCGGCAGGGAAGTTGTCCACGCGCTTGACTTTATCCAAGCCGAAACCCTTCTGCGTGAAGGCGATATTGCGCTCGATAAATGATCGCTCCATCTCGATCTGGTTGGGTTCAACAGTAAACTTCTGCACGGTTCCGGGAACTACGCCGCCAAGAACAAGTACGGCGGTCAGCCACAGCCCCGCACTAATCAGAGGCAAACGGAAATTGCGCTTGCCGAACAGTGAAGTCACACAGAAGACAGCGACTAAAAGCAGCAGTCCCATCTGCACATTGTAGGCAAACAGGCGATAATTTATGTCCACATAGTTCGCGCCCGTAAACTGCCCGTTATCCTTGAACAACAGCCCGAACGACTGGAATTTGGTTCGCACCAAGTTCACTATCGCCAACGCCATGACGAGCAAGAGCAGCTGCCCCTTAACTCGCGGCGAAGCGTCGCGCAAGCCTGAAAATGACTCGATGGCGCGATTGAGAACGTGGACGACGATAACAGCGACAGTCGTCATCAGTAGTGTTGTGAGCAAAAACTGTGCGGCAAACGACAGGAACGGCAACTGGAATACATAAAAGCCGATGTCGCGATTGAAGACCGGATCGGTGGCATTAAAAGGCGTAGAATGCGTAAATGTCAGCCAGTGTGTCCACTCTTCCGCCGCCATGCGCCCCGCCCACAAACTCAGAAAAAGTGAGCCGACAAACAAAAACGTGCCGATTCCCTTCTGAATGATGACGCCCCACTCTGCCCCGAACTGCTCTTCGATCATGCGCTCACTGCCTTCGGGACTGAGCCGACGCGCCCTTTTGAGGCTGCCATAGAAGATCAGAAAGAAAATACCGCCGAAAACAGCAAACAGCAGGGTTTTGGCAATAATCGTTGTTGTGAAGACGTTGCGGTAGCCCACTTCCCCGAACCAGAGCCAGTCGGTATAGAGTGGCACGGCGTTGTGGACAAGCAGAAATCCGATAAAGAGCAGAGCCACAAGCCACACAATGCGATTTGGGCGGCGTTTGGGCGGGGGTGCGATATTGCGGGCGGCTGGCATAATAATATCGCCGTCGCCGTTGCGTTGTTGATTCATAGCGAGAACTTCCTTCTGGCGGCATTGGTGCCGATACCCTCATTATACACTACGGAATGAGTACAGCAAAAACTCACAGACGGTTTTGGTCAGGGCGAGTGCGTCTCACTTGATATATTTTTGTGAGGTATCTTGAACTCTCTCTTGTTTTCGAGGTGGAGCAGAAAGGCGAGTACGTTCTGGCACTCAAGGGCAACCATGAGCATCTCGCCGAAGATGTGGCGTTGCTGTTTGCTCATAACAGCTCTCTTGCCAAACTTCTCGCCATTTAGATGCGCTTGCCCTTACGATATTGACTCAAAATTGACATCATCGGCGGAATGAAGTAAACTGTTCTGGTTTGCCCACACACCGCAAACCCAATGCTTGAGGGGAAAAATGCCACCATGCAGTTAGCCGCGATCACCGATGAAATTTCGCAGGAGTTCGAATATGCCCTCGATGTGCTTTTGGAATACGGCGCGACGGGAGCCGAATTGCGCGGATTGTGGGGAACCAACGTCGCCGACCTTTCCGACGCGCAAATTGCCCGCGCCAAAGCCGCCCTGCAAGAACGCGGAATGAAATCCGTCGGGCTGGCAACGCCCTTTTATAAGTGCGATTTGGAACTTGGAGCGCAGAATCCGGGCGAAGCGGCGGGCAGAATGCACCTCGCCCAACCCCGCGATATGGCAGAGCAGTTCCGAATGCTGGAACGGTGTATCGCCATCGCCCATACCTTAGAAACGCCCCTGCTTCGTGTCTTTGCGTTTTGGCGCAAAGACGTTCTGACACCAGAGCGCGAAGCCCGCATTGTCGAGATGTTCGCGGAGCCTGTAGCACTCGCCACAAAAGAGGGCGTCACTCTCGTATTGGAAAACGAACACGCTTGCTATATCGGTACAGGCGCAGAAGCGGCACGCATCGCAGATGCCGTCAACTCTCCGAATCTCAAAGTCGTTTGGGATCCGGGCAATGCGTTCTGTGCGGGAGAAAAGCCGTTTCCTGACGGGTATGAGGCGTGCAAAAAGCACATCGTCCATATTCACGTCAAAGACGCCAAAATGGTACAAACGCCCGATCATGGAATCCAGCCGCAATGGTGCGTTATTGGTGAAGGCGAAATCGGCTATGAGGCGCATTTTGCCGCACTGAAACAAGACGGCTACAGCGGCTGTGTCTCATTGGAGACTCACTATACGCCGCAGACAGGCACGGGCGAGAATGGCAAAGGAACTACAGAGGACGGTTCACGCCTTTGTCTTGCCGCGCTCAATCGCCTGATGGCTTGAAATTTCTTGGGTCGTTAGGTCATTGGGTTATTGAAAAACAATCATTCTGTTGTTCTTGCATTGTCCCAACGATCCAACCGTCCAATGACCCAATAACCCAAATAGAGGAATCTTTTTCGATATGTTTAATCCGCTTTCGATTGAATGGTGGCGCAGTCTGTTCACCAAACACGGCAATAAATTCGCGATTTTCCTTGTGCTGGTATTCGCCCTGCCGCTGGTGTTCTCCTATGGTTCGGGGTGCGGAAGCGGAGGGAGCGGGCAAGGACAAGCCGCCGCAACCGCCAACGCTGTCGTCGCTCGCATCAACGGCGAGGAGATCACACGTCTCCAGTTTGATAATGCAGTTCAGCGCAGCGGGGCGCAGCCCGGCGAGCAGTATGCTGCCGCACAGGGCAGAGCCTTCGACAGCCTGACCAGTATGGTTGTGGTCAAGCAAGCCGCCAAGAAAGCGGATGCCCGCCCAACTGATGCCGAAGTGGATCGTAAAATCGCCGAAATGAAAGAGCAGATTGTCGGCAAAGAGGGCAAGGAAGCCGACTGGGATACTTACCTTTATAAGCAGATCAACAAAACGCCGTCGGAACTGCGCGAATTGGTCGCTGAAAGCATGGTCGGTGAGGCACTGCAAACGAAATATCTTGCGGCGGAAACCGTGACCGACGCCGACGCCAAAAAGCAATATGATCAGGTCAAAATGCAGTTGGTTCTGCTGGCAACCGAACTGCCGATGGGCAGCGCGTTGCCGCAGGGCGCACAAGTTTATTCCGATGACGCAGCAAGGAAAAAAGCCGACGCACTCTACGCCAAAGCCAAAACCGGCGACATTGCCGCGATTGCCCGCACCGAATCGGCGGATGTTTCTCGCACCAAAGGCGGCGATACCGATTGGCGCAACGAATTCCGTGACAGTCCTATCGGCGGCTCCCTCGGCTTCGGCGAGGCGTTCGATGAGGCGGTTCGCAAAGCCGCCAAAGGGGAATTTACCCCCGTCGTCGTGTCTACCGGCTCACCTAAAGGCTATCTGTTCGCCAAAATCACGGATCGCCGTCCCGATCTGCCCAAAACCTTCGATTCCAAAAAAGAGATCGAGCAGTTAAAACAGCAGCGCGTGCAGAAGAAACTTACCAAACTCATTCAGGACGGTGTCAAAGCGGCGAAAGTCGAAGTTCTCGACCCCGACAAAAAAGCGTATTACGAGTTCGCTAAATTTCAGAAAATGGAACAGCACAAGCAGATGGGCAACAGCCCCTTCGCCGCCATGATGGGACTGCCAGAAGGACCTCCGCCAAGTCAAGCCGACATTGACAAGCAGAAGGCACTCGCTTATAAAGAGTTGGAAGAGTCGCTCAAGCGCAATCCCGAAGACCCGACACTGAACTTGCTGGTCGCCAGCAATGTTGAAAAAGACCTCGCCAACGTCACCAAAAATCGCGACAGGCTGATCAAACTGTATGAGACGGCACTCAAAACGACGGAGGATCAGGAGACACGATTCAAGTTGGCGGGCTACTATCGCGACAAGGGCGACAAAGTCAATGCCGCCAAAAACTTCGAGCAAATTTTCCGTATGACAAACGCCTCACCCGGCTACGATGCCAACTCCATGCAAACGGAACTGACCATTCGCCAACGGTTGGGCGCGGCGTTCAAGAGCGTAGACAAAACCGACTTGGTGGAGAAAAACGACGCGGAAATTCAGAAACTGATGCCACGAATTATCGAAGCCCAAGTCCAGCAGAAAGCCGAACAGCAAAAGCAAGCACTGGAGCAGCAGAAAGCGGGCGCAGGAGCAGGACAGCCGCCGATCAATATCACGCCCGTTTCGCCCGGACAAGCCGTTCCTCAGCCGAAAGACTCAGGAAGCGACGCCAAAAAGCCGGAAGACAAACCGGCAACCGGCACGACCAAAGACGCCACGAAAACTCCCTAACTCATGTTACGCACCGGAGGTTGAAAACCCCCGGTGCGAGAGGTGAGTCCCTAATAGAGAAATCGCTTAAACTCCGTACATTCGCCAGCGC
>CAZPZP010000247.1:0-6149 GCA_964591025.1 uncultured Chthonomonadaceae bacterium | reverse complement strand
AGACCAATAATCTCGAACGGGTGCGTATTTCCAGCGGCGGCAATGTCGGCATCGGCACAGCCAATCCGAAGCAAAGGCTGCACAACATAGGCGATTACTACGGGAGTGGGCATATTTGGTTACACGCCTACGAGGGCGACGGACAAAGCGGCACCACCTATATTCAAGCCCGCGATGACAGTCCCACCTCCAATATCGGGATGGTTCTGCGGACAAAACGAGGGACAATCCTCACCGATAGCCTTATCCTTACTCCCGATAAAAGAGCGTCGGTGAATGGGGTTGGCTATAGCGATGTGACGTTCAGTGTTAACGATTCCGGATTGCTCTATGCCATTGCCACAGGGGGGAAACTCATCGCACAGCAGTTCGTCACTGCCTCCGATGCACGATTGAAAGAGCATATCGAGACGGTTCCCGACGCCCTTTCGACCTTGCTCAATCTGCGCGGCGTCACCTACGATTGGAACCCGAACGTCCCTCATGGCATTAAGGGACAGAAAGAGCGTCAATATGGCTTTCTCGCGCAAGAGGTGGCACAGGTTTTGCCCGCGTTGGTGCAGCCCGGTCTTAACGGCTATAAGGCGGTCAACTATCAGGGCATTATTCCTGTCACGGTGGAGGCGATCAAAACCCTCAATGCCCGCAGCGTTATGCAGCAGAGCCAGATTTCTCTCTTGCGGAAGGAGAACGATGCCGTGAAAGCCAAAAACGCGGAACTCGAAGCCAAACTCGATATGGTATTGAAGCGTCTCGATGCTGTGGAGCGGCAGAAATAAACCGTGTCGGGGGCTAACGGAGATGTGACGGGTGTTTTAAACCCCCGTCAGGAAAAAACAAGCGTCTTTCAGACGCGCAATGCTTCTATATCGAGGAGTATCGCGTCTGAAAGACGCTTGTACTTTGTTGTCGGGTGTTAAAAACACCCGCATACCCAAACTCTCGGCGGCGTTTTTGTCACAAAGGTTAAGCATTAGAGTAAGATACTGTCCCATTGGAATAATGCACGCCGCCATTAGTGACAATATGACCGACATCAATACATTCCATACCGACATTGAAGTAAACTGCGCCGCCATTATGTCACAAACGATAAGCATCAAGGTATCTCATACCAACATCGAACCTCCTCATGGCGGCATTGCAAGAATACTGACCGCCATCAGGGTATACTCGACTATCATCTTGGTTTGAGAGGAAAATATCGCTATGCCATTGACTACCTTTGAGTCGTATCTGATTGTCGAACAGGAGTATCTCACGCATTGGGGACTTGTCAACGTCGCCCTCGGCAATACTCTCGCCACCGATCTGAAGCTTTCGGGCAACTATCTGGTGACGAATTTGACCGCCGAAAGAACCGCGTTTCAGAATGCGATGGACGCGGTGGACGCTGCCAATAACGCGGTGCAAGTGGCGGTGGGCAATCTCAATATCGCCAAGAATAACCTGCGGATTCGGCTCACTCAGTTCCGCGCTTCGGTGCAGTATCAACTCAGAACGTCGGGCTATTTTGGCGCGTTGCCGACCTTGCCGCTCAAGACTGCCGCCGAGAACGGAACGATAGATGCGTATGCGCGAATGGCGCAGTTGTGGACGCAGATCAATGCCGACGCGACGGTTGCGGGGTTCACGCCGCCGCTCGTTTTGTTCGGGAGTTACGCGCTGGCGACCTATAATACCGACCTCGCGGCTCTTCGCACGCTGTACGCTGTCACCGAAGCGAACCGGGTGAAGGCGGATGTTGCGCGGGGCAATCGGGACGTTCTCATTCCGCCGCTTCGCCCGCGTTTTCAGGAATACAGGGCGGCGGTTATCGCGAAATTGGGCGCGTTGTCGGCGTTGGCGCAGAACATTCCCGTCGTATCGAGCAAGCCGGGAAGCACTCCGAATGCCGTGACGATCAACGGGGTTTGGAATGGGTTGAGCGGGGCGGCGGAGTTCAATATCTCGGCGTCCGACGCGCCGGATTTTGCCCGTTATGAGTATCGTTATAGTGCCGGAACGAGGTATGACGGCGACACGGCAGCGGTGCTTGCGGTGGTGACGAAAATTACCAATCTCTCGCTTGTCACGAGTACGGGCTTGGGGAGCGCGGGCTTGAGTATCGCGGTGAAATGTTATGTCATTACGACGACGGGGAACGAAAAAGGGAGCAATACGGTGGTGATTACAAGGACATAATCGGCTGTGGTACAATGACCTCATCCCCTCGAAGAAAGGAAAGACGATGCTTGCGGAGATTGAACAACTGAGTGTTGCGGAGCGCATTCAACTGATTGACGAAATCTGGGAGAGTATTGCCGAGACACCCGATGCACTGCCGCTGACGGAGGCGCAGAAGGAGTTGCTGGATGCGCGTTTAGCGGCGATGGAGGCGAACCCGGAGGAGGGCAGGACATGGGCGCAGGTGAAGGCGACGCTGACGAAGCGATAACGACTTATGCGGTGGTATTGCGTTCGGAGGCGAGTGCGGATATTGCCGAGGCGTTCCAGTATTATGAGGATAAAGCGGAGGGTTTGGGCGAAGAGTTTCTGGCGGCTGTCGAGGCGTGTCTGAAGGCGTTGGATCAGTTCCCGACGCAGAACGCTTTGCTTTATAAGCAGGTGCGGAGGGCGTTGCTGAGGCGATTTCCGTATGGGGTGTTTTATCGTGTCGAAGGCGAGACGGTGACGGTGATTGCGTGTGTGCATTCGAGCCGTAATCCGCGTCTTTGGAGGCAGCGAGCGTAAGGAGTGGGGCTGGCAGGGCGCGGCGAGGCGGGTGGGTCGCGGGCTGCCAGCCCTTGAGATGTTTCCGTTGTAAAAGCAGGACTAACCTCGATGCGTCGCGAATAGACGAGGCAGTTCGCATTCACATTCAATCGAGGGAGATTTGCCGTGAATCCTGCGCCGCGTCGCACTGCTTTGCTCGGAATTACCATCGCGGGTGTTCTGATCGTGTGGGCTGTTAGTCAGTTCACTCGCGAGAACTTCAACGCGGTGAGTTTATTGGTTGCCGCGTTCAGTTTTTACTATCTCGGCGGCAAATTCTACAGCGGATTTCTCGCCAAAACGGTCTTAAAACTCGACGACAATCGCCCAACGCCCGCCCACAAACTGCGCGACAACAGCGATTATATGCCGTTTCGTCGCTGGACTCTTTTCGGGATGCACTTCGCGTGGATTGCGGGACCCGGTCCGCTTATCGGTCCGACATTGGCGGCGCAATTCGGGTTCCTGCCGGGTTTTTTGTGGATCGTACTGGGTTCCGTGCTGATGGGCTGCGTTCAAGATATGGTCATTCTGGCGTTTTCGACGCGCCGCAACGGGATGAGCCTCGCCCGCATGGTGAAAAACGAGATCAGCCCCGTCAGTGGGTTCCTCGCGTCGCTGACCGTGCTGTTCATACTGGAAATCCTGCTCGGTGTGCTGGGGCTGTTCGTCGTGAACGCGCTCAAAGGCAGTCCGTGGGGAACCTTCACGATCTTCTCTTCCATTCCGATTGCGTTTTTAGTGGGCTGGTATATGACCAAATTCCGTCCGGGACACGAGGGACAGGCGACTGCGATTGGCGTCTTCCTTTTGATTTGTGCGACGGCGGGCGGGGCGTGGGTTGCGGCGACTCCGGCGGTAGCGCGACTGTTCAATTTGTCCGATGTGCAGCTCGCCGTCGCCATCGTCATCTACGGAATCATGGCGGCTGCCCTGCCCGCGTGGATGCTTCTCGCCCCGCGTGACAACATCTCCACCTATCTCAAGATCGGAACGGTGGCACTGCTTGCCGTCGGAATTTTCTTCGCGCAGCCTGTGGTGCGAATGCCCGCCGTGACGCAATTTGTGGACGGAAGCGGACCGATATTCGGCGGCAGTGTGTTTCCGTTCTGCTTCATCGTGATCGCGTGCGGCGCGATTTCGGGCTTCCATTCGCTGATTTCGAGCGGCGTGACGCCCCGCTTCGTGGACAAAGAGAGCGACATCCGTTTTATCGGCTACGGCGCGATGCTGACCGAGAGTTTTGTCGGCGTGATGGCGTTGATAGCGGCGATAACGCTGGTTCCGGGCGTTTATCTCGCGATGAATCATCCGCCGTTGCCGGGCGCGGCTCCTATCGGCAAACAGACAACGGAATACGCGGCGAAAATGACCGCGAAAATCTCCGGCTATGGTTCCACGTTCACGATCACGCCCGCCGAAATGGACAGTTTAGCCCGCGAAGTGCAAGAAGATTCGCTCTACAGTCGAACCGGCGGCGGTCCCGCGCTCGCCGTCGGAATGGCGCGTATCTTCTCCGGGGTTCTCGGCGGCAAACTGATGGCGTTCTGGTATCACTTTGCGATCATGTTCGAGGCGGTTTTCATTCTGACGGTTCTCGATTCGGGGACTCGCGTGATCCGTTTTGTCTTGCAGGAGATGGTTCAGGACTGGCGTTCAATGCGGTCTCCGAGAGAAGAGACGCACGCTGTCACGCTTCCCGTTTGGCTGACAAGTGTTTGCGCCGTGCTGGGCTGGGGCTTCATTTTGGCGTGGGGAATCGTGGACAAAGAGGGCGGAACTAAAGCGTTGATCAAGATGTTCGGAACCGCGAACCAAATGCTGGCGGTGATTGCCCTGACGCTTGCCACCGTAATTATGCTCAAACAGCACAGGCGATACGTTTGGGTGACATTGATTCCGGCAATCTGCGTCGCCATTTCCACCTTGACCGCCGGATTCCTGACGCTGTTCTCCGGTGATCCGCGTGTGGGAGCGATTGCCGCCATCAGAGATGTGACTGCCAAAGCCGCGTCCGGTGCGATGCCCGCCGCCAAAGCCGCAATCGCTGTGCAGAACGCTTGGCTGACGGCGGCGTTCATTGGCGTCCTGATGCTGCTTGTTCTCTCCGTCTTACTGCTTTCTCTGCGAGAGTTGGCGAAACAATGGAAGACGCCCGCGCCCATCATAACGCCGGAAGGAGTCGCTTAAATGTCACTGTTTCGGACTTTCACTTCGGCATTTTGCGACCTGATGCGCGGCTTGTTCTCGCTGCCGACGCACGACGCCCCGCCCCAATGCGACTATGCCCAAACCCTTGAAGAACGCTACAGCAAGCCGCGCCGCTGCTGCTGACGGCATTCGTGATATAATAGACCTCTTGCATAAGTGAGTGTCCGGGTACAGAAACGTACCCGGCTAAAAAACAGGCGTCCTACGGACGCAATCCCTAATTGGAACGTTATCGCTTTGGGATTGAGTGCGAAGCACGGCACGGCGCAACGCCCCTTGCACGAGAAATGAATCTCGCTGAATTGAGGAGACTTATGCAAGAGGTCTAATAGAACAGTCACATTGAGGAGGAAAGAGAATGGCATTGACGATTGATCTCACACCGAAAGAAAACGAGCGGCTGCAAGTGATCGCACAAAAGAACGGGGTCGCCCCTGCCGAATTTGCACGTCAACTTTTAAGTCGCCATCTTGCCCCCCGCGAACCGGAAGAAAAGCCCGAAGCAACACAAAAACAACTGCGCGGCTATGGGATGTTCGCCCATATTCCGGGAGGTAGTGAGGAATTTGCACTCGAAAAGCAGCAGGAAATCGAACGCGAGGAGAGACAGTTTGAATCACGCTCTTGATGCTTGCGCCATGATCGCGTACCTGCGGGCGGAATCAGGCGGCGAGAAAGTTGCTCAACTTCTTTCCGACCAAACAGAGAACTGTTATGCTCATACCGTCAATTTGATCGAAGTCTATTACGGTTTCATGCGTCGTTCCAGTGCAGAGGATGCCCGCCAAGCCCTTGCTGTGCTGCGTGCAGACGGCGTTACCGAACGCCGTGATATGAGCCGCGACTTTGCCGCTCATATCGGGCAACTCAAATCACGCGGACGCATTTCTCTCGCCGATTGTTTCTGCATCGCTCTCGCCCAAAAGATTTCAGGGGAAGTGGTGACGACTGATCATCATGAGTTCGATGCGCTCGTTCCGCTCCGCATTGTTCCGATTTGCTTCATCCGCTGATAGCCCCCGCCCCAATGCGACTATGCCCAAACCCTTGAAGAACGCTACAGCAAGCCGCGCCGTTGCTGCTGATAGGGCAAACGCATCTAAATCTCTCAATAGACCTCTTGCAAGAGTCCAGCGAAATGAATTGTTGCTGTCCAAATCTCGTTGCTGTGATGAGATCGGGGG